>JBGSWN010000020.1:0-12646 GCA_041752395.1 Saprospiraceae bacterium
CGCTTATTTTTGGGCAAAAAATATCTAGCTATGAAAAAAAACTTTTTACTCTCCGCCTTGCTGTTTTTCACCGCAAACTTGTCCGCCCAGAACTATCTTCCGATGGCCGTCGAAAACGCCCACTGGATAGTTTATTCCTTGGGTGAAATCCTGCCGAACCACCATTTCTACACCGTCAAGGGCGACACTGCCATCAATGGGTTGGCTTATAAAAAGATTTGGCGGCGGCCTATCCTCAACTTTGCCACGAGCGCTCAAGAATTTCAGCCGCCATTTCTTTATGGTGACTCAATTGTGTTGGTGGGTGCCCTTCGGGATGACACACTGGCACGGCGGGTTTACTGCGTGCCGTTCCAATGGTTGGTACACGAGAACGATACTTGCGATATTTTTGAAGAATGGCTCATACATGACTACGCCGTGCAGGTAGGCGAAACGCTCGGCGGCTGCTTGCATTCAACCTCGTTTTTCCCTGCTACGGTGCAGGCCATTGGCACTGAAAACCTTTGGGGGGCCGACCGTCGGGTGATTGAAAGCGATGCACCCGTTCGGCTGGTGGAAGGCGTTGGCACCGAAATGGGACCTTTTTGGGCAGTGTACGCTTTGCCCAACCCGGGTTCGCCGACCTTCCTCTACGATTACTGCGTGGGCGAAGAAGGCGAATGTGGCCTGGACTACCTCAGCAGCACCCGGCAGCGGCTAGCCGATTGGCATATTCAACTATCCCCAAACCCAGCGACTGACCTGCTTACCGTCACATTGCCCGAAGGGCAACAAGGCGCCTTCACACTTACCGTATTTGATTTTTTGGGTAAAATGGTTTTCGAAAAAAGCATTGCAAATCCCCGCCAGTCGCTCCAGATTCCAGTTGCTGGGTTGCCTACCGGGCTTTATTTGTTCAGCTTGCGCAATGAAAATGGTGTTGCTACTCGCCGATTTGCGAAGCAGTAAACCATTGATTTTTATCAAGCCAAAACGATTTGCCAGCCTGTCTGCCTGCATTTTGCTATTTTCGCAGCTTATTTTGAAAAAAAACTGGCCTTTGGCAACTGACGACCAGCCGCCAATCACCAGTCACTAATCACCAATCACGATGTTAAACCTCATACTTTTTGGCCCTCCAGGCTCCGGCAAGGGCACACAGGCGGCTTATTTGGTGGAAAAATACCAGTTGCTGCACATCTCCACGGGCGACCTTTTTCGCTATGAAATCGGCAACAGCACCGAACTCGGCCTGCTGGCAAAGAGCTACATGGACAAGGGCCAGCTCGTGCCGGACTCAGTAACCATCGGCATGTTGAAGAACAAGGTGGCTGCCAACCCCGACGTGAAGGGCATCATCTTCGATGGTTTTCCCCGCACGGTGGCACAAGCCGAAGCACTTGACGTATTGCTCGACGACATGGACACCAGCGTCTCTTACCTCATTTCCTTGGATGTGCCGGACGCCGAAATCACCGAGCGCATCCTGCTTCGTGGCAAGACCTCTGGCCGCTCCGACGACAACGACCCTGAAATCATAGCCAAGCGTATCGCTGTTTACAAAGATGAAACGACTCCCGTTTTTGACCACTACGCTCAAGAAGGCAAGTCGTTGAAAATCAACGGTGTAGGCAGTATCGAGGACATCTTTAATCGGATTTGCGAAGAGGTGGATACACTTTAAAAGTTATTGAGTTATTGGGTTATTGAGCTATTTCGAGGTACGCCAATAACCCAATAACCCAATAACTCAATAACTCCTTCATGGCTGACCAGAACTTTGTTGATTACGTGAAAATCTGCTGCCGCTCCGGAAAGGGCGGGGCGGGTAGCTCACATTTCCTCCGTGACCGCTTCAATTCCCGTGGCGGCCCTGACGGCGGCGATGGCGGACGTGGCGGCCACATCATCCTGCAGGGCAACCGCAACACTTGGACCCTGCTGCACCTCAAGTACCGCAAGCACGTCATCGCTGGCGATGGAAAACCGGGCGGCGGTAGCACCTCAACGGGTGGCTATGGCGAGGACATCATCCTCAACGTGCCGCTTGGCACGGTGGCCAAGGATGCCGAAACGGGCGAAGTTCACTTCGAAATTACGGAGCACGAGCAGAAAATCATCCTGACCTACGGCGGCAGGGGAGGCCTTGGTAATGCGCATTTCAAAACAGCCACCAACCAAGCGCCTGAATACGCCCAGCCGGGTGAACCGGGGCGGGAGGAGTGGAAGATTTTGGAACTGAAAGTATTGGCCGACGTGGGCCTCGTGGGCTTTCCGAATGCGGGTAAATCAACACTCGTTTCAGCGCTCTCAGCGGCCAAGCCGGAGATTGCCGATTACCCGTTCACCACGCTTGTGCCACAGCTTGGCATGGTGAGCTACCACGACCACCAGTCGTTTGTCATCGCCGATATTCCCGGTATCATTGAGGGAGCGCATACTGGGCGGGGGCTTGGGCTTCGTTTCTTGCGGCATATCGAACGGAACTCTACGCTGCTGTTCATGGTGCCCTGCGGAACGGAGGATATTCGCAAGGAATACCGCATTTTGCTCAATGAAATCAAGCAGTTCAACCCGGAATTGCTGGACAAGCCACGGGTACTCGCCATCACGAAATGCGATTTGATTGACGCTGATATCATCGAAATGCTGCGGGAAGAATCCGTTCCGAAGGGGCTGCCTGTTGTTTTCATTTCTGCCGTGGCGGAGCAAGGGCTGGACGAACTGAAGGACGTACTTTGGCGGTCCATGAACGAACCGGAAAGGCAGCTTTTTTACGAAGATGAAGAGGAGTAAGAAGTTGGCAGTTCGTCAGGTGGCAGTGGGCAGTCAGGTTTGAGAAGATTGGAAATGGCAGCCTTTTGCAAAGAAAAATATTGTTTTAAAAAATAAAATGCCCGTCAGGTTGTACTTGGCGGGCATTCGTTTTTTACAAAAAAAAGCGGCATGTGCAGAGCACATGCCGGAGTGTCGCCAATAGTGTGAGGGACATGGGACAATAGTGTGTGGGTGCCCAAAAACGGGCCTTAAAAACGGGTAAAAGCATGCAATTCTTGACCCGGTAAGCGCTGCAACCCGTGTGTGAAGTCACAGCGCATCGGGCAATATCTTTTTAGCCGCTTTTCAGCAGCAAAAAATAAGGTCTAATCAAGTTTTAAGAACGATCAGTTTTGGGAAACTGTGATCAATGTTCGGGGAAGTATAAGGATGGGTTTGTTCAAAATGGCCGGAAAAGACTTATCAACACTGCCATATTACTCATTTCAAAAAGATGACCAAATGTAGGTTCATTTTAACCATACGGACAAATACAGTTGAGATTTTTTTTAAATTTTTTTTCCACACAAACTAGGGTAGTGGGTTAAACGGTTCTAACCTATCCAATTGAACAGCACGGAAGCTGCTTGCTGCAAATTTTCCCCAAAAACAAAAATACCCTCTGGATGGCTCCGCATTACGAAGATTTTTTGCTGGCGCAAATCGCTGTTTTTCAACAAGTTAATGATGGAATTTGCCATTTCAGGTGAACCGTAGGTGGCCCCTTCAGCAGTGGTGGGCACTCGGTCGAGCAACTGCTCCCAGCGCTTGGCGTGGTGAACGTGGATGACGCCTTGTACTTCTGGGCATTCCCGGTAAATGACGGCATGGCTCATGGCTTCCGACGAAGCAAGGATGGGACCACGGCAATGCACCGTGTTTTCTTCAATCTCGAAATCCGTGACCGTGGTAAAATGGGCAGGGGTGAGGCTGGCCAAGTGCCCAGTGGCGGTTCCACTGATGATGAATTGGCTGCCTTGGCTGCGCTGGCTGATATTGCCGAAGCCGATGCCATTTTCATAAACGCCGATGAGGTGGCGGCGGTGCATTTCGTTGCGCCAGTGGCTCAGTTCTGAGAGTTTGGAAGCGGACAGTGGATTTGCCCGCTCCCAAATCGCTTGGAATTTGACGTAGCCTTCGTCGGGTACGGCCATTTTAGGAACTAAAATTTGAAGCCAAACGTGAGCAAAAACTGGTTGCGAGTGATGTCCTGACTCACAACCTGCGCGGGTTCACCCCTGTAAAGATAGGGTGAGTACTGTCCAGCCGACATTTGGCGGCGGTAGGCAAAATCCATGAAAAAGCTCTCCGACCACCAAGCCCCTGCACCAACGCTGAGGGTTCCAATCGGGTCAAAACCTGCTGAATAGGGCGATTTCATGATCGCATAACCACCCCTGAAGCGGTACTTGTCCAGCGCATATTCGCCACCAAGGCGGATGTTCACGGCGCTGGTCAGCTTGTCGCCTATTTGCTGGTTCAGTTGATTTTCGTATGCCTTGTCACCACTGTCGGAAGTGTTGTTGAAATTGAACTGGGCTTTGGTGTAGTCGAGGTATTCCACTTCGCCCACCAAGAAACCGCTCTTGCCAAACACCAGTCCAGCGCTTGCAATGACCCGTAACGGCGTCCGAATCCGGTACTGGAAACTGCCAGCGGGAGACTCCTTGGAGGAGGAATTGATTACCCCATCCAGTGAGTAACTGTAATCCAGCGACGAGGAAAAGTCATCTTTCAATGAAATGCCAGTGGGAGTGTGGACGGCCAAGCCTACCCGTACCATCTGGTTGAGGCGCAGGATTGCCCCTATTTTCAGGTTGATACCTGCACCCGTGGTTTTCAGGTTTTCGGTGTAAGTCAGTTCGTTGAAAAATAGGTTAGTGGTGTCAGCAACCTGTTCTACATAGGTCTTATTTTCTTCGTAATTGACGAACGGAATGCCCAAGGTCGCACCAATCATCAGGCGCTCCTTATAGTTGCCAGCATAGGAAACAACCAGTTCGTTATAGCCACCCTTGCGCTTGATATTTTGCGAGCGCTGAACTGTTTCACCAGGTTTGAAATCATTGTAATAAGTGGTGTTGATTTCATTCGGGGCGTTGAAAATTGCCTCTGCATCATAGGCTAAGCCTTCTTCAAAACCTAGTTGGTCAGGCGTTAGGCCATTTGCCAAATCCACCCACCTTTCTGTGATGGAACCTGGTGATGTGCCTTCGTAATAGGCTTTTTGATGATAATTGCCCAACCTATTCAGGCCGATGCCAAAGGCAGTGTTCGTCCAGGTAGTGCTCAATGGTTGCGAAGGAAAAATCAGGCCGATATTATTAAAGGTGAAATTCGCTTTGGACTCCGAGTTTGAGGCGTTCAAACCCTCCAACTGACTTTCGTCGGCGGTGCTGTTGAAAGCTGGCGTAAACGTGAATTCCGAGCGCCGAACCGTCGCCAATCCCGCTGGGTTGGTGCTCAATACCGAGAAATCGGCACCCAGTGCGCCAAGCCCACCGCCGAGGCCAGCAGAGCGGGCCGTCCCCGCAACATCCAGCAAGGAATACCTGACCGCATCTTCCACGGTTTGGCCAATTGTTAAGCTTGGAGAAATGATCAGTGCCAGCAAGGAAAAAAGGAAATATCTCATGGCTGTTGTATTTTCAGGTTAGTGCTTTAGATGAAAAATTGGTTGAGAGGTCGCTGAATGAGGGAATAAAAAAAGTGGGTGGATGTTTTGCCATCCACCCACTTTTTTCAATAAAACTTATTTTTTGGAACAAGTTGCGATGCAATTTTATCAACCGCCACGCTTGCTGCGGGAAGAATTGTTGCTGCCACCACCGCTGTTGCTCCTAGGTGCGGAAGGTGCAGGTGATGAACTGCGACCACTGTCCATGCGTGGGGCAGGAGTACTGCGCTGAGGAGCGCTGCTGCGGTTGCTGTCAAATCCACCACCACGGCTGCGGTTGCTGTTGTCGGTGCGAGGAGCGGGCGTGCTGCGCTGTGGTGCGCTGCTGCGGTCGCTGTCCCATGTGCTCCGACGGCTGCGGGTATTATCCTCTGTGCGAGGAGCAGGGTTGCTACCACGGCTTGGACGAGCTTCTTCGGTGCTGCGCTCAGACCTTGGCGTGGAAGTACGCTCGGTGTCCGTTGTGCGGCCATTTTCATTGGTACGAGTCTCGTTCAGTTCCCGGCGAAGCTTGCTCTTTTCGGCTTCCCGGTCAATGCCGGTGTCGGTCGGCTTAGTTGCCTTCGATGCTTCGTTGTCGCTGCTAGTGCCGCGGCGGCCACTAGTGCTATTGGTGCGGGCATCGTTGTTGCTGCCATTGTTTCCGCTGCTTCCGCTCCGCCTAGAGCCATTGTAGCTACCGTTGTTGTTATTGTTATTATTGTTGTTGCTGACAGTGTTGTAGCTATAACCGTTGCCCCAAGATGGTGGACAATAGTAGTTACTGTAACCGCCACCACCGAAGCCCCCGCCGCCATTGTAGTAGTTGCCATTGCCATAACCCCCACCATAGTAATTGTTGGTCACGTAAGTATTGCCGAAGCCACCGTTGTTCCAGCCGTTGTTCCAGCCACCAAAGTTATTGGAAGCATAGAACCTTGAGCCACCCCAAGAATTCCAGCCGTAGCCGTAATTAAAACGGTTGTAGCGGCTGCGCCAAGGATTGTAGTTGTCGTAGATGAGCACGGTCACGCCCGGCGTCCAGAATGGGTCGTAGTATGCTTGGTCAACATAAACGGGGTCGAAATAGTTGAACCCGTAGTAAGGGCGGTGGAAACGACGGATTCTGGAACTATAATAATAGTTGTAATCGTCGTAATCTTCGTAATCATCATAGACCTCGTCATCATAACCGGAATCGTTGTTACGGTCGTTGGTGGCGTAGCTGTTTGATGTGGAACTGGAATTGCTCGACGAATTGTAATACCCAGCATCCGTGTCCGGATTGTAGTAAAGGTCATCGTACTGAGCGAGGCTGATGTTTGCTGAACCGAGGACGAAGCAAGCGACCAGGGCAATGAGCAATTTATTCTTTTTCATTTTACAAGTATTTTAATGGTAATTACTTCGACGCTCTCTCTTGTGAGTTTGCAGTCACGAAATTATTAGCTTTGCACCACATTTTACGTTAAGGTAGAACTAAATTCAATTTTAGCCCTGTTAAAGTTTTTATGGTGGTACAATCTTCAGACGTACCGCTTTTCTAAAGATACTTAAGAAAATCTTAAACTGGCTAAAAATTGATAAAAATGGCCGCTTTTTGGCCTTTTCTAAGTTAAAACGTCAGAAAATAGGTAGATGTTTAGTGAAGCCTTTTTTGAAAAAAAGCGTTTGCTCACCTTCACGAATACCGATCGAAAAATTATTTATGGCAAAAGAAATCACTTCCAGAGAAGAAAATTATTCCCAATGGTACATTGACATCGTCCAAAAAGCCAACCTCGCCGACAACTCGGCGGTGCGTGGCTGCATGGTCATCAAGCCGAACGGCTATGCGATTTGGGAAAACATGCAGGCACAATTGGACAAGATGTTCAAAGAGACGGGCCACGTCAATGCTTATTTCCCACTTTTTATCCCAAAAAGCTTCCTCAGCCGGGAGGCACAGCACGTTGAGGGCTTCGCAAAAGAATGCGCCGTCATCACGCACCACCGTCTGATGAACGCCCCGGACGGCAGCGGCGTCGTCGTTGACCCATCAGCAAAATTGGAGGAGGAACTCATCGTCCGACCCACTTCCGAGACCATCATCTGGGACACCTACCGCACCTGGATAAACAGCTACCGTGACCTGCCGCTGCTCATTAATCAGTGGGCAAACGTGGTTCGCTGGGAAATGCGCACCCGCCTCTTTTTGCGCACAGCGGAATTCCTTTGGCAAGAAGGCCACACGGCTCACGCCACCATGGAGGAGGCCGTGGCTGAGACCCGCACCATGCTCGACGTGTACGCCACGTTTGCGGAGGAATGGATGGCCATGCCTGTAATAAAAGGTGTGAAAACCGCCAACGAGCGCTTCGCTGGTGCCATTGATACCTATTGCATCGAAGCGATGATGCAGGATGGAAAGGCGCTGCAAGCGGGCACTTCCCACTTTTTGGGGCAAAATTTTGCGAAGGCATTTGACGTGAAATTTTCCAACAAAGAAAATCAAATGGAGCACGTTTGGGCAACGTCATGGGGCGTGAGTACCCGCCTCATCGGGGCGCTCATCATGACCCACTCGGACGACGATGGCCTTGTTTTACCACCAAAAATCGCCCCGACGCAAGTGGTCATCGTGCCCATTCCAAAGCCGACGCCAGAAATTGACGAGGCTGCCAACAAACTGATGAAGGAGCTGAAAGCCAAAGGCATTCGGGTGAAATATGACATGGACGACCAGAAGCGCCCCGGTTTCAAGTTTGCGGAGCACGAGTTGAACGGCATCCCCGTCCGCCTCGGCATTGGTGCCCGTGACCTCGCTGAAGGCAAGGTGGAAGTGGCCCGCCGTGACACCAAGGAGAAGGCCAATCAACCGGTGGAAGGCATCGCTGACTATCTTGTCGGACTGCTCGACGAGATTCAGCAGAACCTCTTCGACCGGGCCGCTGCCTATCGGGATTCTCACACGACGCAAGTGGACAGTTTCGACGATTTCAAAAAAGTCTTGGAAGAAAAAGGCGGTTTTATCAACGCCCACTGGGATGGCACTTCGGAGACCGAGGAAAAAATCAAGGAACTGACCAAGGCGACCATCCGCTGCATCCCGCTCGATAATCCGCAGGAAGACGGCAAATGTGTGCTCACCGGCAATCCGTCGAAGGAGCGGGTTCTCTTCGCAAAAGCATATTAAAAGAGACTGGTGACTAGTGATTGGTGATTGGTGGGCACCTCGCCAAGCCCAATCACCAGTCTCTAATCACCAATCACCAAAATGGACTCAATCACCCATCTCGCACTCGGAGCTGCACTCGGAGAGGCGACTTTAGGCAAAAAAATCGGCGCTCGGGCATTCGTCTGGGGCGCATTCGCCAACACGGTTCCCGACCTTGATGTACTGGCCAATTTTTTCACCAGCCCAATAACGGCGCTCGCTTTCCATCGGGGGTTCATGCACTCTATCGTGTTCGGCATCTTGGCGGCTGCGGGCTTGGGCTGTGCGGTGGAGTGGCTGTACCGAAGCGGCCTCTACCGACGAAAACGCTACAAAACCTTTGTGACGGTTGCGGTACTGGCGTTTTATGGGCTGCTGATGGTCGGCATCCGCTTCATTTTTGGGGATGCGGTGCAGACTTGGGGTTGGTTCTGTGCTGCCCTGCTGGGTGTAGTTGGGCTTGGTTGGTTCATTTGGTCAAAATATGTGTCGCAGGAGCTAAACCCCGTATCGGCCACCAAGAAGGAGTGGATTTTGTTCTTTTTCATCACCGTTTTTTCGCATCCAGTGCTCGACTGCTTCAATGTGTACGGCACGCAGCTTTTCCAGCCGTTCAATGACCATCGGGTTTCCTTCGACAACATCTCTGTGGCCGACCCAGCGTTTTCCATTTGGCTAATTCTGGGCATTTTCATCGCCTCATTTTTACATAAACAAAGTAAGGCAAGGCGCATCGTCAACTGGGCGGGCATCGGGATAAGCATGGCGTATATGTGCTTTACGTTTTACCACAAAGCGGTTTTCAACCATATTTTCACGGAGTCACTGAGCAAGGAAAAGGTTGAATATCAGCGGTTTATGTCCGGCCCGGCGATACTCACCAACTCGCTCTGGTTGGGCGTTGCCGAAGGTGATACGGCTTTTTACCACGGCTATTACACGTTTTTTAGTGAGGATAAACAGGTGGGAAAATTCAGCGTGATACCCAAAAACCACGAACTGCTGAAGGACTACGAAAATGACCGTACCGTCAAGATTTTGAAGTGGTTTTCGAAAGGCTACTACAACGTCATCGTGCGGCGGGATGGCCGTTTGCAGCTCAACGACCTGCGCTATGGCTCGTTCGAGGAGGGTTTCAAGGACGAAAACGACTATGTTTTCAAGTTCATTTTGGAGAAAAAGGATGGGAAACTGGAGGCGGAGCAGTCGAGGGAGGGGCGAGCGATTAACAAGAAAGCATTTTCCAAATATTTGGATAGGATATTTGCGAGATAGTGAGGCTTAGCCCTGCCAATAAATTTTATATTTTTGCACAAAACTCCAACATGACAGATATTGCTTTGTATCAATCCGTTTTGCAAAAACTTGGGCAGGTTACGCCACAAGACTTGTCCGTATTGGATGCGTTTTTGACCAATTTGGTGAATCAAAGAAAGCAAGCCAAGGCTACTTCCCAAAGCCCAACTCACTCTACGCAGTCACCTGTTTATTGGCTTGAACAACTTGCCAAATCAAATGCATTTTCAGAGATAGAAGACCCAGTGGAATGGCAGCGTGAAATTCGCAAAGACCGCCAACTTTCAAGATAACCCAATATGCTGATAGACAGCAATATCATCATCATCGCCTCCAAACTCAAAGATGTTGGGCTACTTACCTACTTGAAGTCCCAAGAAAGACAGCTTTGCGTTTCCATTATTTCAAAAATAGAGGTCTTGGGTTACCACCAGATGAAGCAGGTTGAGCGGGAATTTCTGAGCAATTTTTTCAATGCCATACCTATCCTTCAACTTGATTTAGCAGTTTCCGAAATGGCCATTCTATTGCGCCAGCGAAAACCCATATCGCTCGCTGATTCAATTATCGCAGCCACTGCGCTTGTAAATGACTTGACACTTTTTACAGATAACACGAAGGATTTTTCTGGCATCAAAGGGTTGAAGCTAATTTCTGTAAAAGAGGCTTTAGATAGTGTTTAGCAGGTTCGTGTTGCGCTGAGCTAAGCTTGCTTGAATTGCATCACCTCTCCCACAACCCCACCGGATACAATCCCTTCCCCGTCATTTCCGCAAAAGCCGCCTGCACCATTGCCTTGTCTTCCCGGTAGGTGACGCCGTACCATTTTTCGTCGTTGGGCAGCACCTCGAAAGTCGCAGTATTGCTGTTGATGAGGTCATTGGCGAAGCTGGAGATGTAGAACTCGGCCTTGGGGCTTGCGGCATTCGCCGCAACAAAATCGTTGAAGCCCTCTTGCAGCAGCTCAAAAATATGTGGATGAAACCCCCAGATGTTCATCGAAACCAGCGACTGCCCGTCAAGTGGGGTTTTGCCATTTTCACCGTTGTAAAAAATGCCGTCTGCCGTCTCCTCTATGCCCGTGCACTCGGTCACGGTGCGCAGCAAATTGTTTTCGTCCATGGAGCAGACGCCACGGGAGACAGCGCCGTTTTCCGACAGCGTGTTCTGCAAAACATAGCCGACCATCGCATAATTTGTTGGTTTGCAATTGCTTATGAGGAAATTGGCCATTTTTTCAAAGCCAGCGTAACCGTAAAAATCATCGGCATTGATGGCCACGAACGGCTCGTTCACCACGTCCTTCGCCACCAAAACGGCATGGCCAGTACCCCAAGGTTTGGCTCTTTCCACCTGCCCTTCCACGGCTGGCACGAAAGTGTCTGGGCCCTGAAAAGCGTATTCCACGGGGATTTTTCCCTCCCAACGGCTTCCAATTTTATCCTTGAACTCCTGCTCAAAGTCCCGCCGGATGACGAACACTACTTTGCCGAAGCCAGCTTTGATGGCATCGTAAATCGAGAAATCCATGATGGCTTCGCCAGCTTGGCCGACCTCGTCCAATTGTTTCAGGCCACCGTAGCGGCTGCCCATGCCAGCGGCAAGTATGAGTAGTGTAGGTTTCATTTTGATGGAAAATTGAAAATTGAAAATGATGGCCAATTGGGATCGCAAACATAGTGGTTTTTAGCACCATCACTTGCTAGCTCCCTCACTTTCTCACGCGCTCACTTTCTCACCCGCTAAAATCTGCTCCGAGTGCCGTTTCGACTCCACCTTATCTATCACCCGCTCGATAATGCCTTTTCCATTGATGATGAAAGTGGTGCGCAACAGCCCGTCGTAAGCCTTTCCGAAAGTGACTTTTGGCCCCCAAACGCCGTAAGCCTTGATGATGGTGTGGTCTTCGTCCATCAGCAGCGGGAAGGGCAGGCTGTGTTTTTTGATGAAATTCTGGTGCTTTGTGGCGCTGTCTGGACTAACACCGAGGAGGTGGTAGCCAGCTTTGCGAAGCAACTCGTGATTATCCCGAAGGTTGCAGGCTTCCACGGTGCAGGTGGGCGTATTGTCGGCGGGGTAAAAATAAAGGACGAGCTTTTTGCCTTTGAAATCGGCCAATGAAACAGGGTTCCCCTGTTCATCCGTGCTATTGAAACCCGGGGCCTTGTCGCCCGCTTTGAGATGCGCCATTGCTGTTTTTTTAAAATTTTTGATAATGCCCGGTAAACAGGCTTTCCCACAAATGGTTGCAATGATTTTCATCAAAGAAACCTTGTCCGATTAGAGTTTCCACCTAACCACTACCTTTGCCCCCAATCGTAAATCCAAAATCGTAAATCGTCAATGAAAATCCTTCTCCTCGGCGGCGGCGGCAGGGAACATGCCTTCGCTTGGAAAATCAGCCAAAGCCCATCTTGCTCAAAGCTCTACATCGGACCCGGCAACCCCGGCACAGCGCAGCACGGGGAAAACGTGCCGCTTGACCCCGAAAACAACGCTGCCGTTGCGGATTTCGTGCTGGAAAAAGGCATCCAGATGGTCGTCGTAGGGCCAGAAGCACCGCTCGTGAACGGCGTCTGGAACTACCTTCGGCGCTACCCCAGCACGGCGCACGTAGCCGTCATCGGCCCTTCGATGCAGGGTGCAAAGCTCGAAGGCAGCAAGGCTTACGCCAAGAAATTCATGCAGGATTTTAAAAT
>JBGSWN010000021.1:0-60814 GCA_041752395.1 Saprospiraceae bacterium
TAATGGGCTTCCTTGTTAATTCTCAATTTTCAATTATCAATTTTCAATTAAAGAAATGGATTTAGGATTAAAAAACAAAGTAGTTATCGTGACGGGCGGCTCCAGTGGGATAGGGGAGGCCATTACTCGGTTGTTGGCGGAGGAAGGTGCAATTCCAGTGATTGCTTCTCGAAATGCTGGCCGAAACGGAGCATTGTTGGAGGAATTGATAAGCAAAGGACAGGTAGCTTTTTCCCAAACCGGTGAACTGAGTGAAGCTGTTTTTTGTGAAAAAATCGTGAGCGCAACCTTTGAAAAATATGGTCGGATTGATGCCTTGGTGAACAATGCCGGACGGAACGATGGGGTAGGGCTGGCCTCTGGAAATCCCGAAGCTTTTGCAGCATCTATTCACGAAAACCTTAGCCATTACTACAATTTGGCGCATTTCGCCCTCCCATTTTTAAAAGCTGCAAAGGGCAGTATCGTAAACATCAGCTCTAAAGTGGCCATGACGGGACAGGGCGGCACCAGTGGCTACGCAGCGGCGAAGGGCGCTCAGTTGGCGCTGACAAGGGAATGGGCGGCTGAACTATTGCCCTTCGGAATCCGGGTGAATGCCGTGCTGCCTGCCGAGGTGATGACGCCACTTTACGAGAATTGGATGCAGACTTTTGAAAAGCCGGCGGAGAAACTGGCCTCGATTGTTTCAAAAATACCCCTTGAGCAACGGATGACAACTGCTGCCGAGATAGCTTCGGCTGCGGTATTTTTGCTTTCGGCACAGGCTTCGCATATCACCGGACAGTGGTGGGTGATAGATGGGGGGTATGTTCATTTGGATAGAGCGCTGACATGAAATCAATTAAAATTCAAGCCTATTTTCGAGTTATAAATGCCTTTCTTTTAAAGAAACTGAGCAGAAGGAATTATTTGATTTTGGCCTGCATCCTCATTGGCATCGTGGCAGGATTGGCGGCAGTGACCATGAAAACCATGGTTCATTGGGTGGAAGAACAAGTGCAAAACGGATTGGGCAGCAATCAAACCAATTATATCTGGTTGTTTTTAACACCAATAATTGGCATCCTGCTCAGCGTCACCTACGAACAGCGGTTTCTCGGCGGAAAACTCATCAAAGGCATCACCAAAATCCTCTATTCCATCACTCGTAGAAAGGGCGAACTCGACCGCCGGGACATGTACGGCCACCTCATCACCAGCGCCTTGACGGTAGGTATGGGCGGCAGTGCGGGTTTGGAGGCCCCGATTGTTTTGACGGGCAGCGCCATTGGTTCCAATATTTCCAACCAATTGCAACTAGGTTACAAAGAGCGGACGCTGCTACTGGCCTGTGGTGCATCGGCGGGTATTTCAGCAATCTTCAACGCACCCATCGCTGGGGTAATTTTCGCAGCGGAAGTGCTGCTGGCGGAGATTTCAATCCCGGTTTTTGTCCCGCTGCTCATTTCTGCGGCTACCGCTTCGGTGCTTTCGCAATTCTTTTTTCATGGCCGCCTTTTCGCTTTGATGGAAGAAGGCTGGCGATTGAAAAGCATCCCACTTTATTTCCTGCTGGGCATCGCCTGTGGCCTCGTTTCGGTTTACATGACTCGAATGACCCATTATTTGGAAAAACAGTTGGGTGCTTTTAAGCTTCGCAACCGCAAGGCGATACTGGGAGGGGCATTCCTTGGACTTTTGATTGTGCTTTTTCCGCCGCTTTATGGCGAAGGCTACACCATGATTGAAAAACTGTTGAACGGCAATGAAAACCTGTTGCTGCAGCGTTCGCTGTTTGGCAATTTCCAATCAGAGTGGGCACTACTTATTTTCCTTACTGTTTTGGGCATTCTGAAAGTAATCGCAACCTCTTTCACGGTAGGTTCTGGTGGAAATGGGGGCATTTTCGCAGGTTCGTTGTTTACTGGAGCGCTCACTGGATTCGTTTTTTCAAGAATCGTTTCCCTCACGGGAATACTCAAAGTGGTGGAGTCAAATTTCGTGGCAGTTGGCATGGCCGGGGTCATTGCTGGCGTCGTGCACGCACCACTGACGGCCATTTTTCTTATTGCTGAAATAACGGGTGGTTACTCGCTTTTTGTGCCGCTGATGATTGTGGTGGCCATGTCCTATTTCATTGCCCGGCAATATGATTCCACCTCCGTTTACACCCGTCCATTGCAGGAAGAAGGCACTTATTTCCAAGCCGACCGGGACACGTTTTTGCTGAACAGCATTGATTTAAAGGAAATTTTGGAACCGAATATTGAAACAGTTTCCGCTACACTTCCCGTCCGAGAAGTCATCAACCGTTTCATCAAAAGCAAACAGAACATCTTTCCGGTCATTGACGAACAAAAGAAATTCGCTGGCATCGTGCTACTCGAAGACTTGAAGGACATGCTATTTGACCAAGAAAAATCAGCCAATTTAGTTGCCAGGGACCTTGCCATTCACCCGCCACACACTTTGGTTTTACATGAAAAAATGGCTGACGTCATGCGCAAATTTGACGAAACCTGGGTCTGGAAACTCCCCGTCCTGAGCGAAAAGGGCGCCTTCATCGGCTTTGTTTCCAAGAAAAGAATCTTCACCAAATACCGGGAAATGCTCAAGCTTTACAGCCACTCGGATGTGGTTTCCTGACAGAGAGTGAGAGGGTGAGAGGGTGAGAGGAGTGAGCGTTAAATTGCTGCTCACCCTCTCACTCTCTCACCCGCTCACATCTCTAATTTTCAACGAAATACATCTCCACTTCTCCCACGTTTTTGGCAGGTACTTTACCCCTGTATTCGCATTTGAATTCAGACTTGATAAATGAATGTGTAGCGGCTGAAATATTGACCAAGCCAGCTTCGCCGCTGCTTTCCATGCGAGAGGCGATATTGACGGTATCGCCCCAAATATCGTAGGCAAACTTGCGGGAGCCGACCACGCCAGCTACCAACGGGCCTGTGTGGATGCCGATTCTTGCTTCAAAAGGTGACTCGCCTTTTTGCTTTTTCTCTTTGTTCCACGTTTCAAGAAACTGTTGGATTTCTAGTGCAGCTTTTACAACGTCCCTTGGATGCCCGTCGTGGTCAGGTAAGCCGCCAGCGCACATGTAGGCGTCGCCAATGGTCTTTATTTTCTCTAGGCCATATTTGCTGATGATTTGATCAAAATTCTTGAATGCGTAATGAAGGTCGTGTACCAGTTTTTCTGGGGAAAGCTCTTTGGAGATGGCGCTAAACCCTTTAAAATCGGTAAAAAGCACCGTGGCCGATTCATACCGGCGGGCCTCGGCGCTGCCGTTTTTCTTCAATTCTTCGGCAATGCTGGCGGGTAGAATATTCAAAAGCAATTCCTCTGAACGCTTTCGCTCCGCCTCGATGATTTTGTTTTTTTCGGATAAAACAGCGTTGTGTTTGCTGATGGTCTGGTAGCGGAAAAAAAGGCCGCCACCTAAAATAACCACCAATCCGACGATGGCCAGCAGTAGATTGCGCTGACTGTTTTTGAGGTCAATTTCGGCTTGTTTTTGCTGTAATTCTCCTTGCTGATGTTGTACCAGCATTTCCTTTTGCGCCAATTGCATGGAGTCCATGGCACCCGCAAACTGCATGGAATCCAGCATCCGTGATTGCTCTGAAAACAATAGCTGTTGCTTGATTTGTGCCGCCGACATGTTCTGAATGGCGGCCTCCTTGGCGGCAATCATCTTCTGCAAACCAAGCTGCTGTTTCGCCAGCTTGGTCTTTTCCTCGGCTAGTTTGGATTTTTCCACAGATAGGTTGGTCACTTCTGAAGAGAGCTGCTGGTTCTGCGCTTGGGCTTGCGCAGCTTCGGCTTCCGCCCTTTTTCTTCTTGCGAAAAGGCCGCCTTCCGGAGAGGTTACGGCATTAGCATCGCCGCCACTGAGTACGGCAATTTCCCGATTGATGCGCTCCAAATCCTTTTTCTTTTCCAATTGGTTCGCCAGTTCCTTCAAATTGAGCAAGTTGTCCAATTTCAGGTCAGCGTCGGTGGTCAACGAATTGCTTTCTTCAAATGACTTAAAAGCTTTATTTTTCAAGTTGTCCCGTTTACTGGGGATTTTCATTTGAGACTTGCCCCGTTGGTTCAGGCTGATGGCGAGGTAATTATTGTTCTTCAATTTCTTGGAAGCCGAGGCTGCGTTGTCTGCCCATTCCACCGATTTTTCGAAGAAATTTTCCTTGTAAAGCCAGTCGGCAATGGTCAAGGCGTTGTTGATGTAATCCTCACCGTTCAGTTTGGCGGTGGTGGCTTCCAGGTTTTTGATGGCTTCGGATTGACCAAAAATTTGGAAAGAAAATAACAGGCTCGCTAAAATACAATAGGCGCTTTTCATTTATACAGGAGATTGATGTTGTTTTGCTTACGCAAAATTAATATTCGAGTTGAGTTTTGTGCGTTAATTTTACCACCAATCAAATCGTGAATAATGAGACTTATATTTCGCCTTCTTTTACCATCTTTACTTTTAATGAACTCAACAATGACAGACCTTTTGGCTCAAAATTTTGATTGGCAAGGACACCGAGGCTGCCGAGGACTTCTGCCCGAAAACACGATTCCAGCCTTTCTCAAAGCCCTCGAATTCCCGCAAGTGACCACACTGGAACTGGATTTGGCCGTTTCAAAAAACGGTGAGCTCATCGTCAGCCACGAACCGTGGATGTCAGAAAGTACCTGCACAAAACCGGACGGAACGCCCGTCACCAAAGCAGAGGCGATGAACCTGAAAATCATGGGGATGACCTACGAGGAAATCAAGCAGTACGACTGCGGTAGCAGAGGCAATGCACGTTTTCCGCAGCAAGTGCCCATGAAGGTTTACAAGCCGTCTTTGGAAGATGTGGTGACGGCGGTTCGAGCGCATTGCGAAGCGAAAAAAATGAAAATGCCCCATTTTAATATTGAAATAAAAAGCGCCCCGGAGGGTGACGGGCTTTTTACCCCAAAAATTGAAGATTTTGCAAAACTCGTGGTCGCCGAGCTGGAGCGCTTGAAAATCAGCGAACTTTCCTGCGTCCAGTCATTCGATGTACGGGCATTGGTTTGGGTGAAAAAAATGGCACCAACCCAGACCCTGGCCTTTTTAGTGGAAAACAAGGATGGATTTGAAAAGAACCTGCAACTCCTTGATTTTCAGCCAACTATTTATAGTGTTGACTATCATTTGCTTCGCAAGCGGGACGTAAAAGCTTTGCACAAATTGGGCATCAAGGTCATTCCTTGGACGGTAAATGACCTCAAATCCATGAAAAAACTGCGCCGTTGGAAAGTGGATGGCATCATCACCGATTACCCGAATTTGATTGCTGAAATAGAAAACTAAAGTACTCTGACAAGTTGGCGACAGTCAAAATTCGGTTTTGGAAAGCCATATTCAACGATTTTCAATACTTTGGCTGAAAATTAGTCAAGCATGAAATTTGACCGTTTAGCGCTTCTGTTTTTCGTTCTGTTTTTGGGGTTTGTCCAACTCTCCGCCCAGTCTGCCCGTGCCTACGAAAAGGCCGGTGACAAAGCTTTTGCCCAAAAGGATTTTTACAGCGCTTTTGTCCATTTTCGGGATGCGATGAAGCGCTCCCCGGAGAATGTTGGGCTTTGGTATAAATACGCCGAGGTCACCCGCCAGTTCAACGCATACGAAGAAGCCGAAAAATACTATTCCAAAGTCGCTACCAGCAAGGAATCCGCTGCCTACCGATTGTGCCGCTTTTGGCTTGGCCAGGTGAAAAAGAACTTGGGGAAATACCAGGAAGCTTACGAAAATTTTGAGCTTTTTTTAAGCGCCAGTGCGGAGACCGATTATTACGCAGAATGGGCTAATCAGGAATTGAACTCCTGTAAATGGGCCATGGCTGACCCGACCGGGCCAAGCGACAAACTCATCCAAGTGGAACATTTGGACAAAAAAATCAATACCCCGTACTCGGAGTTTGGAGCGGTGCAGCTTGGGGCGACCACCTATTATTCTTCCTTCCGTTTTGACTTTCCAGGGGACAAAAACGACCCGGAGCGCAAGCTCTCAAAACTACTCACCTCCGAAGGATTGGCCAAGGGAAAGGTCATGGGCCGTGACTTCAACGACGAGAAAAAACTCACTGCCCATGCGGCTTTCAACATCGCTGGTACCCGGATTTACTACACGCTTTGTGAGTACGTGAACAGCTCCGATATCCGCTGCGAAATCGTTTACCGTGACAAAGACAAGCGAGGCCGATGGGAGAAAACGCCCGTGAAACTCCCAGAAATCATCAATAGAAAAGGCTTCACCACCACCCAGCCGAGCCTTGGTTTTGATTCACTTTCGCAAAAAGAGGTGCTATACTTTGTTTCTGACCGGCCCGGGGGCAAGGGCAAATTGGATATTTGGTATTGTGAAATGGAAAAGGACAAGTTCCTGGAACCGAAGAACCTGGAATGGTGCAACACAGCCGAAAATGATATTTCGCCCTATTTTCATATTGCTTCGCAAAAACTGTTTTTTAGCTCCGACGGCCGTGGTGGACTTGGCGGTTATGATGTTTTTGAAGTGGAAAAAGGTGAAACTTGGAGCGAAGTGCGGAACATCGGAAAGCGTGTCAATTCCAGCTACAACGATATCTATTATTCACTGGATGACAATGCGAATGCTGGTTTTGTTTCCTCCAATCGGCTCGGCTCTTTTTACCTCGATGCCAACAACAAGACCTGCTGCAATGATATTTATCGCATCATTTACAGTGAAAAACCTGACACACCTGAAGGTACACCGCCCCCACCAATTGTAATCGAAACGCCACCCACACCGCCCAATTTTGAGAAACTGGAGGACTTTCTGCCCTTGGCGCTCTATTTCGATAACGACGAGCCGGACAAACGCACCAACCGAACCACTACCAAAAAGTCCTACGAAGAGACTTTCGAGAAATTTTATCCTCGCAAAAGCGAATTCGTTGAGCAATATACCAAGCCCATCAAAAACGAGGAAGAAGTGGACGAGGCTAGCCTGAATATTGAGGATTTCTTTGAGGAATCCGTGAAACTTGGCTTCGACCACCTCCAGCTTTTTAGCGAAATATTGCTGAAGCGGCTTAAGAATGGTGACCGGGTTGAAATCGTCATAAAAGGCTATACCAGCCCACGGGCCAAGACGGAATACAACGATTTTCTTGCGCAGCGCCGGATCAGCAGCCTTCGCAACCAGTTTGAACGCTGGCAGAACGGCACCTTTGAGCCATATCTAAAAGCCGGAAAACTGGTCATCTCGGAAGCCCCTTTCGGGGAGTCCCAATCGGCTACTGGCATCAGCGATGACTTGTTTGACGAACGGAACTCCATCTACAGCGTAGGGGCATCTAGGGAACGGCGGGTGGAGATTATTGAGGTGAAATAAATTGTTGAAATGATTTATAGCCCGTTTTGCTAAACAATGTTCGGCTAGCTTTCTGGCAGCATTACCGTAATTTCTTAATTTTGGTATTAAGTTTGCCTTTAATTCGAAACACCAGAACATCTGGTATTTCTACTTTAATCTAAATCCAAAATCGAGTTAACATGAGCAAGAAATTGTTAGGGCTGGCAGTAGTTTTTTCGCTGTTTTTTGCCTGTAAAAATGATTCAAAAGATGCCAATTTGGAGCATGTGGAGGCAAATGCACCCATCGTGCCAACGGGTGCCTCGCCAACGGAACAGTTACAGGCGATAGCTTTGGAGGAAGGGGATTATTTGCAGCGCATCAAGCAATCTTTTTTGCCGCTACAGGAGGAGTACCGAAAGGCAAATGGCAAAGTGCCTGGCATTGGCGAAGTGAATATTTTTGTGGATAAAAATTACACACTGCTCATCGAAAATAAATACAAAGGCAGCATCTACAAGACCATGGTAAACTTGAAAAACCTGAACAACGCCCAAGGTGGCATGTCGCTCGTGCCGGACAATGCGCCGGGTGAGTTTCCTGGCTTGAAAGTTTTTGTAAAAGATGGAAAACCGGGTGTTGAGGTATGGAAGGACGACCTACTCCAGCGTGAACTACGCCAACTTGAAATCTACCTTGCCGACCGCCCTGGTATCGAGCGTGTTACACCAGCTATTTTGCAGGGTCTGAATATTGCAAACGGTACTATCCCTGAATAGAAAAAAGCTTTAATCGTGGAGTGATTTTCATTGAGATTGAGAATTACTCCACGTTAATATAGCTTATTTAAAGTTTCACCAACTGCACATTCACAGCTACTGGACCTTTCTGACCTTTTTCTATCTCAAATGTAACCTTGTCATTCACTTTTACTGGCTCATCCAAAGCGTTGACATGCACGAAAATGCGCTCATCTGATTCCCTGTCAATGATGAAGCCAAAGCCTTTCGCATCGTCAAAATAGCTGACTTTTCCCTTACGGATGGGGTCTTCTTTTTCTCTTTTAGGAACGCCAAGTTCTATATCGTCTTTCTTGACCTTTTTGCGTTTGGAGAGATCGGGCTTCTCTGGGGTAAGGTTGCCGTCTTCGTCCACATACATGATCATGTCTTCGAAAGTTTTTGCAACTCCGCCTTCGGACTTACGTTGGTCCTTTTTGTACTCTTTGTCTTGCCTTTTTTTGTGTTTTTTCTTTTCGTTTTCTTTCTTGCTGTAAGTCTCTCGTGATTTTGCCATGTTAAGTATTAAAGTGATAAATAACGGGAAATGAACCAGCATGGAGGCAACCAACTTTTTCATATTCCCCAGAATTTCGCAAAGTTAACATTTCTTTGCTCCTTATTCATCAAACTAGTCGAGCCCAATGCAACAAAAATTAGTGGTGCTAAATGTCGTTTTCCAAATGCCCATGCTCGGTCAGGTAGGTAAACAAGTGTTGGCTTAACCTATTCAGCCAATTCAAGTTTGCTCATTTTTTGCCAACTTTGCCCCAAAATAACTACATGCCCAAGCCTGACACTGCCAACCTAGTTACGCCAGAGGGAATCGAGATTCCAAGTTCTTTTGCTTCGCAAACATTGGAGCATCAGCATTTTGTAGCGGGCGTTGCACCATTCCTCGGTGGCCCTTACAGCACCATGTACCTCACCCGCCCATGGACGGTTCGCCAATATGCTGGCTTCTCCACAGCTGCTGACAGCAATGCTTTTTATCGTCGAAATTTAGCGCAAGGTCAAAAAGGGCTATCTGTTGCCTTCGATTTGGCGACCCATCGTGGCTACGACAGCGACCACCCAAGAGTGCCAGGCGATGTAGGAATGGCAGGCGTTGCCATTGACTCGGTGGAGGACATGAAAATCCTTTTCGACCAAATTCCGCTGGATGAAATGTCCGTTTCAATGACCATGAACGGGGCGGTGATTCCAGTGCTGGCCTTCTACATCGTAGCTGCGGAAGAGCAAGGCATCCAGCCAGAACAACTCAGCGGCACCATCCAAAACGACATACTCAAGGAGTTCATGGTGCGAAACACTTTCATCTATCCACCTGCTGCAAGCATGCGGATTGTGGGAGATATTTTCAAATACACTGCCGCGCGAATGCCCAAGTTTAACAGCATCAGCATCAGCGGCTATCATATACATGAAGCAGGTGGCCCAGCCGATATTGAGCTCGCGTATACGCTGGCCGATGGACTGGAATACCTTCGCACTGGCATCGCTGCTGGACTGGATATTGACGATTTTGCGCCCCGTCTTTCTTTCTTTTGGGCGATAGGTATGAACCATTTCATGGAAATCGCTAAGCTCCGGGCAGGCCGTATGTTGTGGTCTAAAATTGTGAAACATTTCAACCCAAAAGACGAGAAATCGCTTGCCCTGCGCACCCATTGCCAGACGAGTGGTTGGAGCCTCACAGAGCAAGACCCCTTTAATAATGTAGCCAGAACAGCCATCGAGGCAATGGCCGCCGTATTGGGCGGCACCCAGTCATTGCACACCAACGCACTGGATGAGGCGATTGCACTTCCCACTGATTTCTCAGCAAAAATTGCCCGTGACACGCAGCTTTTTATCCAAAAAGGAACCAAGGTCACGAAGGTCGTTGACCCTTGGGCGGGTAGTTATTATGTTGAGTATTTGACTGAGCAGCTTTGTGAAAAAGCATGGGCTTTAATAGAGGAAGTCGAAGCCTTGGGCGGAATGGCAAAGGCGATAGAAGCGGGCCTTCCGAAGTTGCGAATCGAAGAAGCTGCAGCCAAAAAACAGGCGAAGATTGACGCTGGCATTGACCAAATTGTCGGGGTTAATGTCTTTCAGGTGGAAGAGGTTTCGCAACTTGACATTTTGAAAGTGGACAATTCGGCAGTGCGAGAAGGGCAAGTGGCGTTGTTGGAAAAAATCAAGCAGGAGCGTGATGAAATTGCCGTTCAAATCGCCTTGGAAGCCCTGTTTTTGGGGGCAAAAAACGAGGATGAAAACCTACTCGAACTGGCCATTACTGCCGCACGCCACCGTGCCACTTTGGGCGAAATCAGCTTCGCAATGGAGCGAACCTTTGGGCGGTATTCACCCACAACCCGCAGTATATCAGGCGTTTATTCTAAAGAAATCAAAATGGACGAACGATTCCAACAGGCCCGGGAATTGGCCAACAAGTTCGCTGAAATGGATGGAAGACGCCCACGTATTCTGGTCGCCAAACTTGGGCAAGATGGCCATGACCGTGGGGCAAAAATTGTGGCCACAGGCTTCGCTGACCTAGGCTTCGATGTGGACATTGGCCCGCTGTTTCAAACACCAGCCGAGGCGGCAAAGCAGGCTACCGAAAATGACGTCCACGTGCTTGGAATCAGTAGCTTGGCCGCTGGTCACCGGACACTTGTGCCACAGACTTTGGCAGAATTGGAGAAGTTGGGCAGGCCAGATATTCTGGTTGTAGTGGGTGGCGTCGTTCCGCAGCAGGACTATGATTTCTTGTTTGAGCAAGGAGTATCCGCCGTATTTGGCCCAGGCACTAAGATTGCGGATGCGGCCATCGGTGTTTTGGAGAAATTGATGGCGTGAAAAGTTGGATGGTTGGATTTGAACGAATCTATCCAACCATCCATCCTTTTTTTAAAAGCCGTCCCCGTCAATTAAATTGCCCAATCCACCGAGAACGGAGCCTTCTTCTTTTCGTTTACCGCCGCCATAGCGAAGTATCCGATCGGCCAAACGGCTGATTGGCAAAGATTGCAGCCAAACTGTGCCGGGGCCCCGAAGTGTTGCGAAGAAAAGCCCCTCCCCACCGAAAATGGTGTTTTTCACGCCACCTACAAATTCGATGTCGAAATCAACGCTGCTGGTGTAGGCTACAACACAGCCCGTGTCAACTTTTAGAATATCGCCAACCCCTAGTTCCCGTTTGATGACCATGCCTCCAGCGTGAACAAATGCAAAGCCATCTCCTTCCAGTTTTTGCATAATGAAACCTTCGCCGCCGAAAAGGCCAGTCCCCAGTTTCCGTTGAAATTCAATGCCGACCGAAACACCTTTTGCAGCGCAAAGAAAAGCGTCTTTTTGACAAATAACTTTTCCATCAAGTGCGCAAAGGTCTAGCGGGATGATTTTACCGGAGTAGGGCGCTGCAAAACTGACCTTTTTTTTACCCTGACCGATATTGGTGAATGCCGTCATAAAAAGACTTTCACCAGTGAGAATGCGCTTTCCAGCACTCAGGAGTTTGCCAAAAATGCCAGACTGCTGTGCCGATCCGTCACCAAAAATGGTTTGCATGGAAATATCGGCATCCATCATCATAAAGCTGCCGCTTTCAGCAACGACCGTTTCTTGGGGGTCGAGTTCGATTTCAACGAACTGCATTTCTTCGCCAAAAAGTTGGAAATCAATTTCGTGGTTTTGCATTTTTAAAGATTGTGATTTTGAATGATTGATACGAGGATTTTCAGAAAGCAAAGTTCAAAAATAGGCCAGAAGTAGTTTGGTTTTTTCTACAAAAATGAAATTTATAACGAAATAAAAACAATGGCGACACTCTTCACTTTTGTTAAATCGTTGATTTCACATTTTTCATCATTTAGTTTTTAGAAATCATCTACTAACACCTAAAATCATGCAAAAACATAGTTTATTTGCCACATAAAACATTGCAAATGAGACTTGTTGTTACCCTACTTTTTTCCTTGAGTTTGGCATTGGCTTTTTGCCAAAATGGCACGGTAAAAGAAAGCTTGAAGGTCAAAAGCACCATCCTTGGCAAGGAGGTAGAATATTGCGTTTACCTCCCAGCTGGTTATGATGCAACCAATCGGCGCTATCCAGTTCTTTACCTGTTGCACGGCTATACCGACGATGAAACTGGTTGGGTTCAATTTGGGGAAGTAAATTCCATTGCGGATAAAACGATTGCAGTAGGAGACGCTACGCCAATGATAATCATCATGCCTGATGCAGGTGTTTCTTGGTACATCAACAGTTTTGACGGCAAGGTGAAATTTGAGGATTTCTTCGTCAATGAATTGATTCCATTTGTGGACGCTAATTATCGGACACGACCAGTGAAAGAATTCCGAGCAATTGCTGGCCTTTCGATGGGTGGGCACGGCAGTTTTTTGATGGCAGCAAAACACCCTGGTTTGTTTGTGGCTTGTGCGCCTTTGTCGGGTGCATTTTGGACGGAGGGCGAGGTGATAAAATCGCCAGATGATATTTGGGCCAATATTTTTGCACATTTATATGGCTACGACTTAAAAGGTGCTGACCGTTTGACGCCTCACTTCAAATCATATTCTGGCATAGAAATCGTGAAGAATGGAAATGCAGACGAGCTGAAAAAAGTTAAGTACTATATAGACTGCGGTGACGACGATTTCTTGATTGAGGGGAACATGGCGCTGCATCTTGAAATGAAAAGCAAAGGAATACCGCACGAATTCAGGGTGCGGGATGGAGTGCACGACTGGACGTATTGGCGAACCGCCCTGCCTGAGGTTTTGAAATTTGTAAGTGATAATTTTCACCGATAAGAAATACGAAGAGGGGTAGCTCAATTGTATGCCTTGCTAATTTTTTGAGCGCCCTTCTTTTTTAGACTTCACCAACCGTTTAATCATGATGAAAAAAAATCTTCTTCTAGTTTTTGTGCTTCTTACTGCACTTTATGCCTGCGGGGTAAAATCAGCTCAAAAAACTGCAGATGCAAAACCAGAAATGGTAGCACATTCCGCTGATTATGAAGCTGGAAAGCCAATTTACCTAGAAAATTGCAGCAAGTGTCACCCAGCCTTCGATGTGAAATCCAAAACCGTGGATCGTTGGAACCAAGTATTGCAGCCAATGATTCAGGACAAAGCCAAACTGAATGCAGCAGATGGCAAGCTTGTGGAAGCTTATGTCTGGGGTGAACTTGGCATAAAAGGCAAGTAGAACTTTCAAAAGTTTTCAGCGTAAAAAGGTTCGGAGTTTTGAAAAGTCGCCAAGGCGGCTGTCAGTGCCCGAACCTTTTTTAATTGGTTCAAAACAAGCGCTGCAAACGAAGAAAAATTCACAGAAAGCTTTTGTATTAATATTTTACAGCTAATTTCAGCCCCGATTTAAACTCATCGTTCTGTCACCGATTCAAATAGTTTGCCTTGAGTTTTTTTTCGAATAAGAATGATTGCAAACAATTAAAATCAGTGTCAAATTGCGAAGCAAGGCTCGCAGTTTTTACCTTTATTACTATGGTTCTTGGCATTTTAAAAGAAGACAGTTTTGACAACAGGGTCGCTATTATTCCTGATACCGCTGCCGCTTTTCTGAAACTCGGTTTCAAAGCAATTCTTGTTGAAACTGGCGCAGGCGAACGAGCAGGCTACCGTGATTCAGATTTCAAGTCACAAGGCGCTGAGGTGGTTTCAGAGAGCGACGTACTTTCCAAATCAGATATTTTTGCAAAAATCAACCCTTTGACGACAGCGCAAGTTGGACAACTCAAGTCGGGTCAAATGTTGATAGGCCAGTACAATCCGCTCACAAACAAGGAAGTTGTCAATCCTTTGCTAAGTGGCAATATCACAGCATTCAGTCTCGATATGTTGCCACGGAGCACCAGAGCACAAGCGATGGACGTACTTTCCTCCATGGCAACGGTAGCTGGCTACAAAGCTGTGTTGGTTGCTGCCTCTGAATTTAACGGCTTTTTCCCTATGTTCATGACGGCTGCAGGTACTATAAAACCTGCAAAAGCATTGATACTTGGGGCAGGTGTGGCGGGCCTTCAAGCCATTGCCACCGCCAAACGACTGGGCGCTGTGGTGGAAGCTTTTGATGTACGGGCGGCAGCCAAGGAAGAGGTGCTCAGCCTCGGTGCCAAATTCGTTGATGTGGAAGGTGCTGCGGAAAGTGCAGCAGCGGGCGGTTATGCCATTGAGCAATCAGATGAGTTCAAACAACGGCAAGCAGATGCTGTACACAAACATGCCAGCATGGCTGACATCATAATTTGCACCGCCCAAATCCCCGGCAGGCGAGCGCCTATTTTGCTTCGCAAAGCGACCGTGGAAGCAATGAAGCCCGGCTCGGTGATTGTTGATTTGGCGGCATCTTCCGGTGGAAATTGTGAGTACACAGAAGATGGTAAAACTGCCAATATTAATGGTGTAAAAATCATTGGTGATTCCTATTTGCCAGCCTCCGTACCACGGGATGCAAGCGCCATGTTCAGCAAAAACGTGCTGAATTTCATGAAAATACTAGCACCAAAAGGCGAGCCAGTGCTGAATTTCGAAGATGACATTCTCGAAGGCAGCTGCATTGCGCACCAAGGCCAGGTCATTAGCCCAAGGCTCAAAACATTGCTAACTACTGCCTAATTCATCATTTACTCATTCATCATTCATCATTTATATGGACGCTTTAGCCAATTTTTTCCTGGAAAATCAGGACATGATTTACATCGTCATCCTGTCCATTTTCCTCGGCATTGAAGTCATTTCGCATGTGCCTGCTATTCTGCACACCCCATTGATGTCAGGGGCAAATGCCATTCACGGAGTAGTAATTATTGGCGCCATCATCGTCATGGGGCACGCAAAGAGCGACGATTATTTGGCGCTGGCACTGGGTTTTTTGGCCGTCGTGCTGGGTACCCTCAACGTGGTTGGCGGTTTTGTAGTCACCAACCGTATGCTCGAAATGTTTAACAAGAAAAAGTAATGTAGAGACTGGTGATTGGTGACTGGTGATTGGGAAGTCACCAGTCACCAATCGCTAGTCACCAATCACCAATTATGTCTTCTTTCCTACTCGAACTTTCATACCTCCTCGGCTCCATCACCTTCGTGATGGGTTTGAAAAAACTGAGCCATCCCGAAACTGCTCGAAAGGGCAATTTGCTCGCAGCAGCAGGGATGGGGCTTGCCATTTTGGCCACCATTCTTTTTCACGAACACAACGGTGAGCGCATCGGTAATATCGGCTGGATAGTAGCAGCGATGGGCATTGGCACCTTCATCGGCTGGACGATGGCGATGAAAGTGAAAATGACCGGAATGCCGCAAATGGTTTCCTTTTTTAATGGAATGGGCGGTGCTTGTGCGGCCATTATCTCGATCGTCGAATACCATTCTCATCCAGAAGGTGCGGCGGGATATTTCGTGGTGGTGTTCCTAGGCTTAATTATTGGAAGCATTTCTTTCAGTGGTAGCATAGTCGCCTACGGCAAATTGGATGAAAAAATCAAGGACTTTTCCGCAAGATGGCTCACGGTTTTCAACCTCGTTTTGCTGGCGGTTATCATCGGGATTTTGATTGTTGCTGTTAATTCTCCGGCAACTTTTGGCCCATCCGTACTTTGGATTTTGCTGGCGATAAGCCTGTTGTACGGAGTTCTTTTCGTAATGCCCATTGGCGGTGCGGACATGCCTGTTGTCATTTCCTTGCTCAATTCATTGACGGGTATGGCAGCAGCTTTCGGCGGTTTTTTATACGACAACCAAATCATGTTGACGGGCGGTATTCTCGTTGGCTCGGCAGGTACAATTCTAACGGTGCTGATGTGCAAGGCCATGAACCGCTCCTTGCTCAACGTCATCATTGGCTCTTTCGGAGGTAATGCTGGCGGTGCTTCTGCTGCAATTGGCGACCAAACAGTAAAAGAAATCAACCTGACCGATGCCGCAATCCTTTGCTCATATGCTAGCCGGGTTTGTATCGTTCCAGGCTATGGACTTGCTGTTGCGCAAGCACAACATATTTGCCACGATTTGGAAAAACAACTGGAAGCCAAGGGCGTGGAAGTGTATTTTGCCATTCACCCAGTGGCTGGTCGGATGCCCGGCCACATGAACGTACTGCTGGCGGAAGCGGATGTACCTTACCCCAAGCTCATCGAAATGGAAGATGCCAACGGTATGATGAACAGCACGGATGTTGCCATTATCGTCGGTGCCAATGACGTGGTAAACCCGAGCGCCGAAAACGACCCTAGCAGCCCGATTTATGGAATGCCCGTGATTCAGGTTTGGGAGGCGAAGAACGTGATTGTGATGAAACGGAGCATGAAGCCTGGCTATGCTGGCATTGAGAATCCACTGTTTTTCCATGCGAAGACCAAGATGCTTTTCGGCGATGCAAAAGATACTTTGCAGAAATTGGTAGGCGAGGTGAAAATGACTTAAATATGTTGCCGAACTCCAGTTCGGCGAATTTAAACACTCATACCGCCGAATTGGAGTTCAGCGGCACGAAACAAAAAAGGCTGCCCACGGGCAGCCTTTTTGTTTTTAGATATGTAATGCAATTTTCAAGCTAGTCTGGTCATGTCCCTTACCAAGATTTTACCTCGGTTAAAGTAAATCATATCGGATTTACGAAGGTCATTCAGCACCAAAGTCACTGTTTGACGGGAAGTGCAGGTGATATTGGCGATGTCTTGGTGAGTCAAGGAATGCTTCAACAGCATTTCCATGCCCACTTGGCGGCCAGTTTTATTTACAGAATCCTTGATGAACTCTACGATGCGAGTGCGGGCATCTTTGAAAATCAATGACTCCAACTTGTTCTCCGCACGCATCAATCGGTTGCCAAACAAGGACATGATGCGGTCACAAAGTTCAAAGTTCAACCGCATGAGTTTTTTCAAATCCTCCACTTTGAGGGAGTAAAGATGAACCTCCTCACGAAGTGCTTGTGCGAGGTCTTGGCGGCGGGTTTCCCCGATGATGCCTAACTCCCCAAACATGGCCAGTGGCTGAAATAAGGACTTGATGATTTCCTTGCCATCGTCCGAGTGCATGGCAATTTTGATGATGCCTTTTGCAAGGAAAAAAATCTGGTCAGAAGACTCGTCCGGCAAGTAGATATAGCTGAACTTTGGCTTCACACGGTATTCGGCCATCGCCTCTAGCCTTGCTTTTTCCTCAAGCGTGAGGCATTCAAAAAGTGGAAATTCAGAGATGGAAGCGATGCGGTTGTGTGTAGTTGTTACTGTCATTACTTTCAATTTTTCTTTGCTGTGATAACTAAATTGAGTTTACAGTTTAAAAGACACGGTTTGTAAACATAGCCCCTATGCTAGACTTGGTTTTTTCAAAATTATAGTCGGTTAAACAAAGTGACGAAAGAGCAGGGAGGGTAAATATTTAAACGATTGCAGTATTTAAATTTGTTTACGATAAAATAATCGGCGACTAACAAATTTTTATTCTGAAAAATGGCTCTAATTAATTCACAACTGTTTTTCTGTTCAAAAAAAGATTTCGTTGGTTAGAGGACAAAAAAAATCGTGCACCAACGATTCTGAGTCAGTGCACGATTTTTTTGAGGAGTTGAATTGCCTACCGTCTGAACCCAGCTTTGGGTGCAGCGGGCATTTTTCCAGAATTGAATCCAGGCATTTTTGTCATCTGGTGCATCATCTTCCGCATCTGGTCAAACTGCTTGATGAACATATTGATTTGGTTCAAATCCTGGCCACTGCCCAAGGCGATACGCTTTTTCCGGCTCATGTTTAATAGATATGGGTTCTTGCGCTCATTCGGGGTCATGGAAAAGATGATGGCTTCCACCCGATTCAAGGATTTATCGTCAATATCCACATCCTTCATAGCTTTGCTCACGCCCGGAATCATGTTCAAAAGCGATTTCATGTCGCCCATTTTTCGAATCTGCTTGATTTGACTAAGAAAATCCTCGAAGTCAAACTTGTTTTTCATGATTTTCTTCTCCAGCCGCTTGGCTTCCACCTCGTCGAACTGCTCCTGTGCCTTTTCTACCAGCGACACAATGTCACCCATGCCCAAAATCCGCTGCGCCATCCGCTCGGGGTAGAAGACATCGAGGGTGTCCATTTTTTCCCCCATGCTCACGAACTTGATGGGCTTGCCTACCGTGTATTTGATGGACAAAGCCGCACCACCACGGGTGTCGCCATCCATTTTCGTAAGTACAACGCCATCAAAATTGAGGCGCTCGTTGAAGGTTTTGGCGGTGTTGACGGCATCTTGGCCCGTCATGGAGTCCACTACGAAAAGTGTTTCGTTTGGCGAAATGGCCTCCTTCACTTTCGTAATTTCCCGCATCATTTCCTCATCCACGGCAAGGCGGCCAGCGGTATCCACGATGACGACATCGAAGCCATGTGCCTGAGCGTGAGCGATGGATTTCAAAGCAATTTCTACCGGGTTTTTATTCTCAATTTCTGAATAAACTGGCACTTTGATTTGTTCACCAAGCACGGTCAACTGGTCAATGGCCGCAGGGCGATAAACGTCGCAAGCCACCAAGAGCGGCTTTTTTTCCCGCTTCGTTTTCAGGTAGTAGGCCAATTTTCCACTGAAAGTCGTTTTGCCAGAACCTTGCAGACCTGAAATTAAGATGACAGCTGGTGAGCCTTTCAAGTTGATACCAGCAGCTTGGCCGCCCATCAGTTCCGTCAGCTCGTCACTGACGATTTTCACCATCAACTGGCCAGGGTTCACTGACTTTAGCACGTTTTCTGTGCCCAATGCTTTTTCACGAACCCGCTCGGTGAATTCTTTTGCGATGGAATAATTCACGTCGGCAGCCACCAGCGCACGGCGCACTTCCTTGATGCTTTCCGCAACGTTAAGTTCTGTGAGTTTGCGCTCTCCCGTGAGAGATTTAAAGGCGAGGTCAAGTTTTTCGGATAAATTATCGAACATGGTAAAATTGAATATTGAAATTGGAGAATTGAATTATTTGAAATAGCGGCGGCAAAGATAATTTATTCGTGCAAATCAAAAGCGGACGATGCAGCGATGAGATTTCAAAGGTTGAAATAAAAAAATAGCGGCTCGGCCTCTCCGCCGAACCGCTACTAAGAAATTTTCTCCACGTAAAATCTTCAATAAGGGATTACCACTGCTTGAGAACCGACTCGGCTCTTTGCACTTTCCCATCGAATTTGATTACCAAGAAATACAGCCCTTGTGTCAATCCATCCGTAGGAAGGGTGACGTTGAGGGCATCTTCAGGCATTACTACCTGCGTGACCCGACGGCCGTCTGTGCTGAAAAGCTCACAAGTTACCTGCTTGGCGGTGTACCTGTCAAGGATTTCGACATTCAGCTCGTCCTTGAACGGATTTGGCCAAACAAGGGCAAATTGGTAATTGCCTGTCACTTGCACATCAACTGTATTTGACCAAGCTACTGATTGGTCTGGGCCGTCGAAACGAACCCGGTATTGATTCATGCCACGACGTGCATCACGGTGCAGCGTCTTGAAGCGCATGTACCCGCTTAGTTCGGTTTGCTCATCAGGCCCACCAATCACCTCGAACGGCGCTCCGTTCCAAGACCATTCTACTTCAAAATTGGCATCATGTGCCAAGGCCATTGGGTACAGCCAGTCAATCATGACGTTGGTTGGCCCAGCATTTTCGGCATCAATCACGATGGCGTTGCCGCAATAGGTCGGGCTATTTGTGATGCTGATTTGATGAATAGCCGTGGAGGTGCAACCATTAGCCGTCACGGTCAAAGTCACCGTTTTTAAACCCCAAGTATTCCAAATTACACCCGTCACGTTTTGGGTATTGGCAGTGTTTGGAATGCCGCCGCCAAAATTCCAAGAATAAACAGCGCCTGGGCCGTTATTCAATGAGGTGAAATTGACTGGGTCAGCTACGCAAGCCACATCTGGAGCGCCAATACTTGCCACAGCGTCATTGCCAACGAGGATGGTCACAATATTTGACTCCAAAAAGTCAATACAATTTTCCCGGCGGACACAACGGACGAAATAGGTTGTTTCGTAAAGCGGTCCCGGTGCATAGTTAGGGCCAGTGGCAGTTGGTATTGCTGTCCAGTTGCTATTGAATGGGCCAGGTTGATTGTGGAACATCCAGATGTATTCCAAAGCGCCTGAGCCACCCGTTGGCGGGTTAACGCCAGTTAGTGGAGCGGGCGTATTACCTGGGCCACAAAGTGTTTGGTCACAGCAAATCGTACCGGGGTAAGTCACATTGTCGCAAGGCGGTCCGAGATAGAATCCAGCGTCAATCGTTGGGTTAATTTCGCCAGAGGCTAGTGTGTAAAACACCGTCATATTGGTCAACGGATTCACGTCGCTATCAATGGCGTCATTGCTACCTTGATTTTGCGGGCTGAGAAGGTACCCGGTTGGGATGCTGAAAGTCAATTTATAAGAACCCGGTTGCACCACGAACATGTACATGCCATTCGGGTCAGTGTTCACGCTAGCAGTGTAGTTGTTTCCATAAATCGTAGTTCCAGTCACCGTGACATGGACACCTCCGATTCCAATTTCTCCGGCATCCTGGATTCCATCTTCGTCTGTATCAATCCAAGTAAAATCGCCCAGTTTTGCGGGAGCATACAAAGTGAAATTACAAGTTGTCGTGCAGCCGCTTGCATCCGTTACCGTCACCGAATACAGCCCAGGCCCGAGGTTGCTGATCGTTTGAGTGGTTTGACCGTTTGACCATAAATAGCTGTAAGGAGGCGTTCCAGCCGAAGCGTTCACTGTCAATTTGCCATCACTTCCATTCAAGGTTGTAATTGGTTGGGTCAGTACAATGGTGCAAGTTGGAGGTGCTACTATCGTGACTTGAAAGGTTTTAACAGCTGTGCAATTATTGGCATCTGTGACCGTGAGCGAATAGTTACCTGCTGCCAAATTACTGATGGTCTGTGCCGTTTGCCCATTTGACCAGAGATAGGAATAGGGCGTAGTGCCACCTGTAACACTGGCAGTTGCAGAGCCTTGATTGCCACAGGTACCGTTCGTCACCGTCACGTTTGCTACTAATTGGGTAGACTGGTTGATGGTGAAACTTTGAGTTTTGGAACAACCAGTGGCATCACTTACCGTCACCGTGTAATTGCCTGCGACGAGGCCGCTGATATTGGCGTTCGTCGAACCATTGCTCCAGTTGTAACTATAAGGTGTGGTTCCACCCGTTACGTTGAGCATCACACTGCCATTGTTTCCGTTAAAACAAGTGACGTGCTGCACTGTGCCGTTGATGGTGAAAAGACCGCCTTGCTGCAAGGTCACGTTCGCTGAGCCAAAGCAACCTTGGCTGTCAGTTACCGTCACGGAGTAGGTTCCTGCCGTCAAACCAGTTGCCGTTTGCGTAGTCTGGCCATTCGACCAGATGTAGGCTAAACTGCCGCTACCACCCGTTGTGTTTGCAGTAGCCGATGCCGTAGAACCTGTGCAGACAAAACCCGGTGCTGTTACACTTACTGCCAAACCTGCACCCAATTGCACCGAGGCAGAACCGGAAGCCGAGCATCCGTTGCCATCTGTGACCGTGACCGAATAAGAGCCCGGCGGTAAATTGGAAATGGTAGCTGTAGTGCCCCCATTTGACCATAAATAGCTTAGTGGCGCCGTGCCATTGGTGACGTTGACTGTGGCCGTACCATTCATGGTGCCGTTGCAGGTCGTATTGGTGGACGTGACATTCAGGTTCATCAACGGGAACGCAATGATGACCGTGTTTCCGGTTTTTGTGCAATTATTGGCGTCAGTTACCGTGACTGCATAAGAGCCGGGAGCAAGGTTTGAAATGTTAGGCGTGGTAGCTCCTGTACTCCATAAATAGCTGTAGGGGGGAGTCCCGCCGGTGACATTTACCATGCTGGTGCCGTTCGAGCCACAACTTCCGGGGGAATTGCTAAAAGTCAAGGCCAGTGGCGTTGGCTGCGTGATTGTCACGCTTTGCGATTGTGTGCAACCAAGATTGTCGGTCACGGTAAGGGAGTAGCTTCCAGCCGCAAGATTGCTGATGGACATTGTCGTCGCAGTATTGCTCCACAAATAAGTGAAAGGTGCTGTGCCGCCAGTCACAGCCGAAGTGACGCTACCGGTGTTTATGCCATTGCACAAAATATTTTGTACCGCTAAGTTCAAATTGATGGTGGGACTACCCGTAATGGTCTTTGTGGCTGAACCTGTACAGCCTTCCGAGCTAGTTACTGTGACAGAATAAGTACCTGCTGGGAGGCTATTTAGTGTCTGCGTACTTCCTCCATTCGACCAAGCAAAAGTGAAAGGCGCAGTGCCGTGAACCACATTTGCTGTCAATGTTCCGTTGTTGTCATTGCCACAAACCAAGTTGGTTCCAGTGATGCTGATGTTTAGCGTCATTGGCTGCGTCACCGTTGAAGCAGCGGAGGCTGTGCAACCCGCTGCGTTGGTGACAGTAACCATGTAATTGCCAGCACCGAGGTTGTTCAAAGTCTGTGTAGTTGCGCCATTGCTCCAAGCATAGGTGAATGGGCCTGGGCTTCCGCTAGTTGTTGCCGTTAGGCTGCCATTGGTTGCTCCGCAAAAAGTGGCATTTGTTACCGTAACGGACACGGTAAATGCAGGCGGGCTGGTCAGTGTAACCGAAGCCGATTTTGTACATCCAAGCCCATCCGAAACCGTCAAAGAATAGGTGCCTGCGGATAGGTTTTGGATATTGGGTGTCGTCGCACCATTGCTCCAAACATAGCTAAGCGGCGCCACGCCTCCTGTCACGTTGGAGGTCACTGAACCGTTCATTGAATTGCTACAATTCGGGCTGTTCGGTGTCAGATTTATAACCAGATTACTTTGATAAACCAGCGTTGTGTTTTTAGTTGCGGAGCAACCAAAAGAATCGGTGACAGTGACCGTGTAACTGCCTGCGGCAAGGTTTTGAATGGTTTGCGTAGTGCCTCCATTGCTCCAAGCATAGGTGAACGGAGCTATTCCTCCGACTGGTTGTGCAGTGGCAAAACCTGTATTGCTGCCAAAACAAGTCGGTTGTGAAACAGATACATTCACCGCAAAATTGCCATTGGCGATGCCGACGGTTCCAGTAGCAGTTGCAGTACAACCGTTGGTTGCCGTTACAGTAACTGTGTAATTGCCGGGCGGCAATGTATCAATAGTTGCAGCAGTTCCACCATTGCTCCACAGATAAGTAAATGGTGATGCACCTCCGCTGACAGTAGCCGTTGCGGTTCCGCCTGCCGTTCCACCGCAAACATGCGAGGTAGTTACAACTACAACAGAAATTGGTGGCCCTACCCATTCGCAGGTCACATAGCCGCAGTTGTTGGCATCCATAACGGTGATGCAATACTCGCCGGGAGCGAGGTTGTTGATGGTTGGCGTTGAGCCGCCGTTGCCCCACATGTACATATATGGAGGGACGCCGCCGCTGACATTGGCGGTCATTGAGCCGGGCACGGCGCAAGTGGTCACTACAATATCCACAACGATGGGTGGCGGAGAAGTCAGCGTTACACTTTTTGTTCCTGTGACACCATTTGCTGCGGTAACCGTAACGCTGTAAGTCCCAATCGGTAGGAAATTAATTGGGTTGGTGGTCATTCCATTGCTCCAGAGATAGGAGTAAGGGGCTGGTCCGCCGGTCGCAGTCGCTGTGATACTGCCAGTAGAAAAACCACCGCAAAGTGGGTTGGTAGATTGAAGGGTTACGTTGAGTTGGGCTAAAGTTGTACCCGCAAAAATGAGGGAAAAGAGAATGGGAAGCCAGACTTTTCGCTGCATGATTTTTGTAAATGGAAAACAACTGCAGTCAGTCTTTGGTAATTTTTTTTTCATGGAATGGATTTGAATTTGTTAAAAATTTTTCGGTGTAAGTTAACAGATTTTATTTTTTGTTTCAACTCTAAAACGTTGATTAACAACTATTTAGATTTCTTACTACTTTAAAAAAATGCAAATAGGGTGGCCTTTTGAGCCATTCAGTGAAGAGAATTTTTTTTGTTTTGGATACAAAAATTTATTCTCAAACTGACACTCAAGTCAGCTTACAGCATAGAAGTCCTTATGAAAGGGTAGGGTAGGATAGATGATTCTGCTAGATGTCCTAAACGAGGTTGGTAGATGTGATGTCGTCCTTTTTTCGAGGGCAAAAGTACTGCAATTTTCCACAGTTTGAATAAACCGAGAATATTTCTTAGTAAAAAAAATAAATATATTACTCAGCCTCGCAAGCCGTTGCGGAACTTTGAGTTTTCTCTTACCTTTTGGTATTGCTCTGCTCGTTTTCCAAAAACAAAATTGAGGCTCATCCCAGCAGAAATACTATGGTAGGAGGCTGTGTGCTCTGGAACGATGAAGACCCCATCAGGACGTTTTAGGTAATTATAGGTGTAACCCAGTTCCAGCATCGTATGTTTGAAGGTAGGAATCGAAAGGCCAAAACCGCCATTTACTCCAAAAATACCGTTATAATTTTGATTGAATTTGAAGGTGTTTTTCTTAAGGGTGGCAGTTGTATTGTAAATGCCAGCGCCTACTCGAAGGACTAGACCAAAACGCATGGCTGGATAGCGGGAGATTTTTGTGCGAACAAAACCGCCATAATAGGTTTCATCGAAAGTGTAGGTATCTGTAGCACCTTTGAAAGACGGATTTGTTAGGTTTGAGCGGTATTCTCCACCGATTTGAAGATGGTCAGCTCCGAAGCCGAGTCGCCCGCCGAAGCCTAGATAATCGGATTTGTTGGAAAGCTTGATGTCAGGTGGAATGTTAGTGGAAGAATACCTAGTGCGATTTACCCTACCAAATGCTTCCAAATAAAGTTGTTGGGCTTGTAGTGCAACCCAAAAAAACAAGAGAAACCCTGTCAAAAAACTTTTCATGGAAGCCACATAACTAAACAAAGGCCAGACGCATGCTTACTGGCCTTTGTTTTCTTGTGAGAAAGAAACGAAGATAATTTTACATCAACCGCATTGCTTGAACCAAGAACGTGACTGGGAAGGGTATTGCAAGCCAGAACCATTGTGGCACCCAAATCAGCATGGCAAGCAGCACGACTGTTGATACAATAAAAAGCAGCCAAGAAGTGGTGGTTGATGTTTTTTCAGTATTCATTATTGTACAATTGAGTTTTTTTGTGCGGCAAAAGTAGAAATGCTAGGCTAATTTGGCAAGCTATTTTAAAATGATGTTGACTAATTTAAAACAATTATACATAAAATCAGGAACAACGGTTGTCCGCTTATCCCGCATGGTTGCTTGGCTTCCCCTTCGGCTGTTCAGGTTTTTCAGGCACCTGGCAGTTGGAACAACTTCGCTTTTTACAAAAAAAGAAGTTGAAATATTGGCTTGGTGGCAAGATTTTGCCTTTTACCTAGTGGACCTTTTGTTCCTGCCAGAAATTTTCGAGACCATCTTGGATTTTGGCAAATGGAAAACGAGGCCGCTCTCCCCAATGGAAAAGCAGCAGGCTGATTCCGTTTTTGGTGAGGCAATCAAGCTGGATTCGGTACGAATTGATGATAGGGCTAGAATAGGTTGCAGGAAACGAAGCATTGCTTACGTCAGTTTTTATACCGTGAATTCGTGGGGCAAACTGCTACCCACCACATTGATTCACGAGCTTGTTCATGTTTGGCAATACCAAAAGCTGGGCAGTGTTTATATTCCCCAAGCGCTTAGGGCGCAGCGGAGCAGGGCCGGTTATAACTATGGTGGATTAGAAGTGTTGAGGGATTCAAAGTTGAAAAACGGAAAAATCACAGACTTCAATTTGGAGCAACAGGCTGAAATCGTCAGCGATTACTTTGCCATTCGAGAAGGCGGAAATGCAGTTTGGAGCAAAGCCATCAAAGCTGATTTGCCGATTTACGAATACTTTGTCGCCCAAGTCAGGACATGAAAATCACCAAGGCCCAAAATCATTTTTGACAAGTGGCTGGGTAAATGGCAGGATGCCTTATGTTTGTGACCGGAAGGCAATTATCTTTGATAGTTATTGATTAACTATTTGGTTGTCAATGTTTTGTGCAAATAACTTTTCTGATACTAATAGGCCATGGTAAAATATTATACCAAAGAAAGCGGAAAACTCAAGGTGCTTGATGCGCCCGAGCACGCTTGCTGGGTAAATATTTCACCGCCATTTACCCCAGAAGAACTTGAAGAAGTAGCACAACAATTCGACATTCCGTTCGACTTCCTAACCGACCCTTTGGATATTGACGAGCGTCCACGATACGAACGGGACGAAGAAAAGCGGCTCATCATCCTGAGCAGTCCGATCGTCAACCCTTTTGAAGAAGACATTGATGCCATTTTCATCACGGTGCCGCTGGGAATTATCATCACTCATGACCATGTCATCACCATCACCTCCCAGGACAGCCCAGTTTTGAACCTGTTCCTAGAATCCAAAGTCAAGAATTTTGACCCAGATGACGACCAGCTTTTCGTGCTTCAAATTCTGGAACAAACGGTTTATCGCTTCCTAAACTGCCTCAAGCAGCTCAACCAGAAAAGGAATTTGATTGAAAAAGAGCTTTACCACAGCAGTCGGAATCAGGAGCTGAAAAACTTGTTGAGCATTGAAAAGAGCTTGGTTTACTTCGTTTCCTCGTTGAGTGACAATGAGCTGTTGAAGATGAAAATGAAGCGGACCGATTTCTTGGGTGTTGGGAAAGACGAGGACAAACTGGAGATTTTCGAGGACGTCATCATTGACAACAACCAGGCCCAGCAGATGGCCAATATGTACACCAACATCCTGAATGGCACGATGGATGCCTACGGCTCCATCATTTCCAACAACTTGAACCTCACCATTAAGCGACTTACTGTCATCACCATTGTATTGATGGTGCCCACGTTGGTGGCTTCCTTTATGGGCATGAACGTGCAGCTTCCGTTTGCGGAGCACTCCAATTATTCATTCTACATCATCCTTTTTATCTCACTTGCCTTTAGTCTCATCCTATCTTGGTATTTCCAGCGTAAAAATTTGTTCTAACTTTTCGGGTTTCAATTTTTTGTTACCTTTTCCCCTATTGCTTGGACTCCATTCGATTGATATTCAATCGCTTAAATGTTACCCAAGAATTGTTGTGTCACGTATTTGGTGACATACCGTTTTCCACTTTTTAATAAGTTTTCCACATCAGGTTTGATTGTTGAAAAAAATCATCTCGTTGACAATCAAATAGTTGCGTAGTTTTTCCACATTATGTGGAAAACTCAAGCACGAAATTAGCATGTGAGAAACTACTTTCGTGCTTACAAATCGCATACATGAGATAACCACTATAGACCAATCATTAGCGGTTAAAATGGGGGGCAAACTTGCCGACGAAAGGAGGCATCCCATCTTTTATAGAATATTCTATCTTACTGATACTAGAACGGATTTTAGGTAATTGGCTTTGCACCTGTTCGACTGTGAACAGGTGCAAACCATTGTCAAGCAAAACAACTTCGAGTTTAGGTAAGGCTGAGATAATCCATCGTGTAACACTATCAATTTTATCAAAGAATCATGGAGACTTTAGAATTAAAGAGAAAGGCCTCGATAAAAAATGGGGCAAAGGCCACGCCGAAAACTTACACATTTAAGGAGGCATTGAAAGCATCAACGGAGTATTTCAACGGTGATGAGCTAGCCGCCAATGTTTGGGTAAATAAATACGCTTTGAAGGATTCTTCAGGCAGTATTTATGAAAAAACACCTGACGAAATGCACCGGAGAATAGCTTCGGAACTGGCCCGGGTAGAACAAAATTACCCAAATCCGATTTCAGAGGAAACGCTTTTTGAGTTGCTCCGCAATTTCAAATACATCATTCCGCAAGGAAGCCCGATGTCTGGGATTGGCAATAACTATCAGGTTTCTTCGCTCTCAAACTGCTTCGTAATTGGAAGCGGCGCTGATTCCTACGGTGGAATTATCCGTGCAGATGAAGAGCAGGTACAACTGATGAAACGCAGGGGTGGGGTAGGCCACGACCTTTCCCACATCCGCCCAAAAGGCAGTCCTGTGCTGAACAGCGCCCTGTCCTCTACAGGCTTAGTACCTTTCATGGAGCGCTACTCGAACAGTACCCGTGAGGTGGCACAAGATGGCCGACGTGGGGCTTTGATGCTGTCAGTTTCCATCAAGCACCCAGATGCTGAAGATTTCATTGATGCCAAAATGGAATCAGGCAAAGTGACTGGCGCAAACGTGTCGGTTCGGATGGACGACGAGTTTATGAAAGCTGCTGTTTCTGGGCAAGATTATACCCAGAAATACCCCATTGACTCGGAAAATCCAACGTATCAAAAGACGATTGACGCATCAAAACTTTGGGATAAATTAATCCACAACGCTTGGAAATCTGCCGAGCCTGGCATCCTATTTTGGGATACGATTATCAGGGAGTCTGTGCCGGACTGCTACGCAGATTTGGGTTACCGCACTGTATCTACCAATCCATGTGGTGAAATCCCACTTTGTCCCTACGATAGCTGCCGTTTGTTGGCCATCAACTTGTTCAGTTACGTGGAGCAACCGTTTACGAAGGAGGCAAAATTCAATTTTGAAAAATTCGGTCAGCACGTCCAAATGGCCCAGCGCATGATGGACGATATCATTGACTTGGAAATCGAGAAGATTGACAAAATCATTGACAAGATTGAAAATGACCCAGAAGCAGAAGACATCAAAGCGACTGAGCTTCGCCTTTGGCAAAAAATCCGTCGCACTTGTGTAGAGGGGCGCAGAACTGGTGTAGGTATCACCGCAGAAGGTGATATGTTGGCTGCTCTTGATTTGAAATACGGTACAGATGATGCCTTGGATTTATCAGTTGAAGTCCATAAAACACTGGCAGTTAATGCTTATGGTTCATCAGTCACGATGGCCAAGGAGCGCGGTGCATTCAGCATTTTCCATGCAGCTCGGGAGGCTAAAAACCCATTCATCAATCGCCTCAGAGAAGCAGACCCGAAAATGTACGAGGACATGGTGAAACATGGCCGTCGCAATATTGCGCTGCTAACCATTGCCCCAACTGGCACAACCAGCCTCATGTCCCAGACCACGTCAGGCATCGAGCCAGCGTTCTTGATTACCTACAAGCGCAGGCGCAAAGTGAATCCAAACGATAAGGAAGTTACTGTTTCATTCATTGATGAAGTGGGCGACCATTGGGAAGAGTACAATGTTTTCCACCATAAGTTCTTGGATTGGTTGAAAGCAAATGGCCATGACGAGACCGCTGTGAAGCACATGTCTTCGGAGGAGTTGAACAAGTTGGTTGAAAAATCACCTTACTATAAAGCTACTGCGAACGATGTTGACTGGGTTCAAAAAGTGAAAATGCAAGGCGCCATCCAGAAATGGGTTGACCACAGCATCAGTGTCACCGTGAATGTACCCCACGAAACTTCCGTGGAAATGGTGAAGCAAATTTACCAAACAGCTTGGGAAACAGGCTGCAAAGGCTGTACGATTTACCGGGATGGTTCTCGCTCAGGGGTCTTGGTTTCCAATGACGACACAGGTAAAAAATCAGACGAAAAGCAAGCTATTGATGCTGCCCACATCCCGACCACTTCCGCACCAAAGCGGCCAAAACGTTTGGAAACTGAAATCGTTCGTTTTCAAAACAACCATGAAAAATGGATGGCCTTTGTAGGCTTGCTAGACGGTCAGCCTTATGAGATTTTCACAGGCCGTGCAGAGGATATTTTCATGTTGCCACCTTGGGTAATGAAAGGCTGGGTGATCAAGGAAAAAGACGACGAGGGCAACAACCGTTATGACTTCCAATTTGAAGATAAATATGGTTACAAAGTCACGATGGAAGGACTTTCCCGCTCATTTGACAAAGAATACTGGAACTACGCTAAGTTGATTTCTGGTGCATTGCGCCACGGAATGCCACTGCCTTATGTCATCAACATGGTGGATGGCCTGAACGTAGAACAAGAGCATATCAATACTTGGAAGACTGGTGTGGTACGTGCTTTAAAGCGCTTCGTACCCGACGGAACGCAAGCCATTAAGGAAAGCTGTCCATCATGCGGTGACAAAGAAGGCTTGATTTACAAGGAAGGTTGCCTGATGTGTACGAGCTGCGGCCATTCCAAGTGCGGATAAGATTAAGTAACCAACAGTGCTGAATTTTATTGGGTCAGGCTTCATTCAATAGAATTCAGCGCTCTTATTAATATGTTTAAATTTTCTAAACACAGTATTGAAAGGCTCCTTGAGCGACAAATTACAATAGATATTGCAGAACAAGTATTAGAACATCCAGAGGAAATAATTGAAAACAATGATGGACTAACAGTTTACCAAGCAATCAAATTATTTGAAAATGGTAAAAACTATTTGGTAAGGATTTATGTACATAAAAAGGTTGAACCACAAATTGTAGTTACAGCAATCAGAACAACTAAATTCAAGAAATACAAACAATGAAAGTAAAGTACGACAATCAATTGGATGTTTTAAGAATCATTTTTAGTGAAAAGCCAATTGCCGAAAGTGACGAGGATAAAGAAGGTGTTATCCTAGACTATGATGATGAAGGCAATATAATTGGCATTGAAATACTTTCTGCGTCAAAAAAAATGACAAATCCTAAGATTGTCGAGTATGAAATGGCTTGATAAAGGAGGAGCCCCTTTTTCTTGCCTTCAAAGACTTACGTTTTCTCATAGACTGTTTTCGGGTAAGCTGTTGAGGATAGCAGCTTGCCTTTTTTCATAAAGGAAAAACAAACCAAGCCAAGTGCTTGCTTGTCTCACACACTGACAAATCATTGAACGACTACCCGTTGGGTGGTCGTTTCTTTTTCAGTCTGAAGCACGACGAAATAGGTGCCTGCTGGGAGATTGGCAGCATTGAAGTATTGCCTTGAAATGCCATCGGGCAATTTACCATCGAAAACTGTCACGATTTTTCTCCCAAATACATCTACCAGTTCCAAAGTCGCAGCAACGGTACCACTGGAACGGATCGGCACAGCCGTCAAGGCACTGGCTGGATTGGGATAAATTGGCTGTAAATCCACTTTGCCAGTTTCTTCTGCAAAGGAAACTTCATCGTTTACCGTAAATTCATAATACCCTGCTGGTGCTGGAAGTGGCCGAACCTGATGTTTGGAGGAATTGGCGGTTGCCGAGATGTAATAAAAAACTTGACTCCCATTAACTTGGTGAGGGATGTCAGCTGTCCAGTTGTCACTACCTGAAATGATTTGCATCGGGATTGGTTGGTAGGCTTGCGTAGTATCAATCGTGTAAAAAACCTCGGCATGGTCAATTCCCGTTCGATGCTTTATTTGAGCATTGACGGAATAATCGCTTAAGTCGTTATTGTTATCAACATCTTCGAGCCTTTGGTGCACAATCCACAACGGGTCAGAAACTCCGACTTCTTTTGTGATGCAATGAAGCGCTCCTTTGGCACTGATCATCTGGTTGCAATTGATGCCTACGACTTTGTATCCTGGGTAATATTCTTGGTAAACCCTTATTGCAATTGAGTCGAATTGAGGAGCATAAGTAGGAATCAAGATTGTTTTATTGACAAAAACTGCATTCGTATAAGTTCGATAATCACCAAATGGGGGGTAATTTCCATTGTTTGTAGGTGGTTGTAAAATCCTAACCGTTTTATAAGGTGTTCCAAAACTTGAATTAAAATTGTCCAATACATACTGTAGGTTTGCTTCTATTTGAGGCCCATCAGCCACGCCGGTAGGGTATTCCCCAACTAGTAAGGTTTCTTCATCCAGCAGTCGCATGTGCATGTCAATATGGTGGATATCATCATAAGGCAAGGTTTCCATTTTGATGAAACGAGTAATCCCCATGTAATCCTCCATGATGCCGTCTATTTCCTGTTCGTCATGAGGCCCAGCATTGAATTGATTTCCGGGTGCGTTTTCCTCCAAAATCAACTTGGATGCAAAGGCTGTGCCCAGACCATCCGACATGAAATTTCCACCTGTGTTTACCATCCTTTCCGGATTTAACGTGGTAGAATAAACAGGGACATTGAGATAATTTCCTTCAAAAGTAGGTATTGCATCATCCAAGGGCCGAGTGATTCGATTGTAAACCCAATCAATGAGATTAAGGTCTTCGACATCGTTGGCATAAACTGTGTTTGGGCCGTAATCCCTAATCCAAACGGAATTGTTGGGGGCAACAATTAACTCAATATTGGACATATTTGCATTGGCGGCTTGTAACGCCGATTCCGCACTGTTCTTGTCGCTTTCTGTATTGCAGAAAATCAGGACTTTTACTTCAAGCGCAGCATTTATGGCAATTTGAGTTAAAATGCTTGGGTAAGAGCGCCATGTGATAGCCAATGCTTGCAACTCTTCCCATTCCGCCATGTGACGAACAGGGTAGGGCGGCGGCGTTTCAATCCCAACAGCTACCAAAGGTGGTGCTGTAAACGCTTCCCAGTCCAAAAGCGCTTTCTCATCCATGGAATAATCACGGGGGAGAAATTCAGGTTGAGCAAAACTTGATGCGAGCAACGAGAGAAATAGAAATGTAAAAAATAGCCTCATAGCCAAATTATTTAATTTGTTAACCGTATAAAACTACTGCAAATTCAGGTTTAATTTTGGAGGTCTCCGAATTTATCAGCCTAGTTTGTCATTCAGTTGCTATAATTTTGCCTCCAAATACAGTCAAGGTAAAATTACAGCCTACAAAAGAAATCATTCAGTGAAATATAGCTCAATAATTATAGTCCCCTTCTTGCTTTTTTTTGGATGCCATGGCGCCAAGAAGCCAAAATTGGACAGCGAAAAAGGCCTTAAAGTTCGCTTTGAAATCAAGAATTTCCAAGAAAAATTGGGTGAGTGCGACAAAGCCGAAGGCGACTGCGTCCAAGTGGACATGGTTTATCCCACTGTGGAAGAGGGTGTGCCGATGGTGCGCCAGGCAATCAATGATTCGATTTTCAGTTTCCTCATTCAGAGTCTGGTTTTTGAAGGCTTCGAGGGGCCCCTTTCCGAAGCAAGCCTCAGCCAGGCAGCAAAATCTTTTCTGAACGAATGGCAGGTGGCCAACAAGGATGAACCCGAGAATGATTCAAACACAGGTTGGGAAGTTAGCGTGACGGGTGAAGTCGGGCTGCACACCCCAAAAGTGGTTTCCATAACCATGGGCTCCTATTCCTATGCTGGCGGCGCACATCCAAATTCCTATGTTTCGGTATTGAATTTTGACCTTAAAACTGGGAAAACATTGACTTGGGAGGATTTTATCACAGACCAGCAATCCTTTGAAAAAATGGTGGAGAAAGAATTTCGGAAGGCTCGTGAATTGCCCAACAATGCCAATTTGAATGAGGAGGGTTATTTCTGGGGGGAGCAATTTAAACTGCCCACCAACTTCGAGTTGCAGCAGGAAGGCATCTATTTTTGGTACAACCCATTTGAAGTGGCGGCCTACGCACTTGGCCCAACTGATTTCACAATTACCTATGCTGACCTTGGAAAGCTGGTGAACAAAGAACGTATTTTCTAGCCATTTCCCTTGATTTTAGCATCTAGAAAAGCAATCAATTCGTTCATTTCGTCAAGGTTAAAACGCTGCCAATGGGCATCTTTCCGAAACCAAGTGGACTGCCGTTTTGCATACCTCCGACTGTTCATTTTTATTTTCTCTATTGCCATTTCCAGCGTAATTTTTTCATCGAAAAAATCGAAAAGCTCTTGATAACCAACGGTTTGTAACGCATTCAGTTGCCGAAGCGGATAAAGCTGACGTGCCTCTTCGAGCAATCCCTCTTGCATCATTTTATCCACCCTACAGTTTATTTTTTCGTATAAAACTGGGCGTTCCAATTCCATCAGCACGTAGATAGGAGTGAAAAAACGCTGCTTTTTCTCCTGCGTTCTAAAACTTGAAAACGGCTTGTCACTTGCCCTGCAAACCGAAAGCGCACGGATGAGACGGTATGGGTTTTGAACATCAGCTTGCGCAAAATAGTCTGGGTCAATTGCCTTCAACTCAGCTTGAAGTGCCTCGATTCCTTCCGTTTCCAAAGCCGTTTCCAAATCCTCCACAATAGATTTTGGCACTTCTGGAAACTCATCCAACCCCTCACAGACCGCCCGAATGAAAAGGCCAGAACCGCCCACGAGCACGACCACATCCTGTTTCTTGAATAGTTTTTCAAGCAACGAAAGCGCATCTGACTCAAAGTCTCCAACGGAATAAGCCGTTTCAATGGAAAGCGAATTAATGAAATGATGGGGTGCTTGGGTCAACTCTTCGGTACTTGGCTTGGCAGTACCGATGCTCATTTCCCGGTAAAATTGCCGACTGTCCGCCGAAAGGATTTCCGCCTGAAAATGCTGTGCAACATGAATAGCAGCAGCTGTTTTGCCTGTAGCTGTGGCGCCTCCGATGACGATTAGATGTTTTTGACGGTTCATTTTCGATAAAATGGTCGGGCTGGTTGTACTTTTGGCGCTTGTTTGAAGTAACGCCAACTTAGCGTCGTCGAAATTTTACAAACCACCAATGATTTACAGCATAGTAAAGCCTTGCGCAAAGATAGCCTTGTCGGTTTATTTTCGGAAAATGAACATTTCGCATCAAGAGCGAATCCCAAAGGGGAAGCCCGTCGTCTTGGCTGCCAACCATCCAACTGCGTTCATCGAACCGTGCATTGTGGCATGTTGGTCAGAGGAACCTGTCCATTTTCTCGCAAGGGGCGACCTGTTTGTGAAAAGCAAATTCGTGCGAAAACTCTACAATTGGTTTCACATCGTACCCGTTTTCCGGCTAGATGACATGGGCTACGGTGCCCTGAAAAGCAATTACGACTCCTTCGGAAAATGCTATGAGACCCTCAGTGAAAACAAGCAGGTCATGATTCTTTCGGAAGGTCGTTGTATTCATGAAAAACGGCTTCGGCCTTTGATGAAAGGAACCGCCCGAATCGTTTTCGGGACGCTGGAAAAATACCCAGATTTGGATATTCAGGTAGTGCCTGTTGGCGTCAATTACACCAATCCCGACAAGTTCCGCTCGGATGTGATGATTGATTACGGTGAGCCGATTCGGGCGCAAGACTACGCTGAAATGTACCGTGAAAACCCTGCCAAAGCTGTGTCGGCGCTCACTCAGGAACTTCGGTCACGCCTTTTTGAACGGGTCATTCATCTTGAAAACCCGGCTGATGATGCTTGGACGGAACCATTGCTCGAAATCCACCGAAACGGGCCTTCGGCAAAGCTTTTTCCAGCATTTTCCACTGAACCAGACCCACTATTTGAAGAAAAGAATTTAGCAAATAAGCTGAATGCCATTACTGAAACCAAGCGACAAAACCTGAAGGAAAGCGTGCAGAGCTATCTTGCTTTACTTCGCAAATCGGGCACGACAGACCGTGGCCTGATGGACCATACTTCCTACTCGCTTGGCAGTGCGCTGTTGCTCGGATTGGGCTGGATACCCTACATGATTGGCTATGTGCTAAACTTTCTTCCGATTTGGCTTGCGCAATATTTTGTGAAGAAAAAAGTAAAAAGCGTTGAGTTTCGTGCCTCCGTTACCATCTTCGTTTCAATGGTTTTGTACCTGACTTATTTACTGCTCGGCTTGGTCGTAGCAATTGTTATTGGGAAATGGTGGCTGATTGGATTGGTCTTAGCAATGCCGTTCTTAGGATATTTTGCTGTTGCTTACCATGACCTCGATATTCGGTGGAAAGATTGCCAGCGGGCTTCCGTGATTGATGACCCAACGGAAGAAGATTTGTTCAAAATGCGTGAAGAATTGATGAGGGTATAAAAAAAGCGGCTGCCAAATGACAGCCGCTCTCGACGGAATTTTATCATTGCTTCAAAAGCCTGCCAGAAAGCAAACCGTCTTCCGTCCATATTTTTACGAAGTAAATTCCATTTGCGAAACCCTCCAAATCAATTTCCTGCCTCACTTGGGTGGAAGCGGCAAACATGGATTTCTCCGCGATTATTTTTCCAACTGAATCAAATAGCTGCATGGAAATTTCGCCTGGATTTTTCAAATTAAAACTAGCCCAGGCCATCCCATTGCTTGGGTTTGGGGAAAGGGTTAGCTGGGTGAATTTATTGAAAACTTCTCCTGAAGCGGAGGCGCAAGTGTAAGTGGGATTGAAGGCAACACCGATGTTGAATTCGTTGGTACATCCAGAAATATTGTCCGTCACTTCCAAGGTCAACAGGAAAACGCCAGGCTCCATCAGGCAGTAATTGAGGCCCGTTTCGTCAGGCAAAATATTGCCATCCATGTACCATTGGAGCGAGTAATCTGTAGGTAGTTGGCTTGGGTCAGCCACGGAGAATTCGTTGCCAATTGCAGTGAAAACGGGCGAATTGGGCAATGGGAGAACATTCACTTCCACTTCGTCTGATTGTGCCTTGCACCCATTCGGGCTGGTGTATTCCAACCAGTATTGGCCCGATGAACCGACATGGAGTTGTTGATAAATTTCCCCGAAAAGTACAGTTGTGTCCTTGTACCATTGAATATCTTGGTCGTAGTCAGCCACGAGTTCAATGTTCTCACCTTGGCAGAGATTCACCATACCAGCTGGGTCAATAATTGGGTTGGCGGGTTGCTCATAAACCGTTACCGTGCCAGTAGATGAAATAGTTTGAACAGGGTGAATGATGTCCACTTGCACGTCCAAGTCACCGCTGGTGAGGATTCCGGTATTGGTTTTTGTGAAATAAACATAGCCGCAGCTTTCTGAGCCAAAAGTGTCTTCGTCCCGCACTTCAAGTTCGTAAGTGCCATTTCCGAGGGGCAAATTGATATTGAAAATTGCTGGAAAAGGAGCATTGTCCTGCACATCTGTGATGACCACGAAATTGCCTTGAGGGTCACGGATTTTAACATAGAGGTCAGGCTTGGTATTAAGTAAAATATCGTTACAACCCGCATCCAGCACCCGAACCGTGCTAACTTCATAACCAAAAGTATCAATCGTTGCGGTGTAGTTTACATTGTAAACACCTGGTGTGCTGTAGGTGACATTGGAAGGATTTTCCAAAGTAGAAGTGGTTCCATTTCCAAAATTCCAGAGATAGGAATACCCAGCATTCCCGTTTGATGGCAAATTGTTTTCAAAGCTAGCAGTGACTTCGCCGCAGCCGGAATTGTTTTGGATTGAAAAACCAGCGCTGCTGCTACTCGCTGGGGCGATATAGATTGGTAGGGAGAAAGACGTGGATTGGTTGAGTGTAAGCACAGTTGCTGTCACGAACACCTCGACATTGTAAAGCCCGGGCTGGAGCGGCGTTCCGCAGAATTTCACGCAGCCGTCAGTCTGGTTTTGTGGGTTGAAACTGAACTGACTGGGCTGCCAGCTAAGCCCTGGCGGAACGTTTACCACCGCAACGATGTCAAGTTGGCTAATATTCAGGCCCGGCGGTGTGCTTGGGTCGGTTGCATTGACGGGGGTGGTCGTTTTGGGCATCCTGAAACTGATGTCGTTGTCGTAGGGTTCACCAGCCTCGCCATCTGGTGCGTCGCTGATAAAAATGGTGTCAGCGGGAAGGACTGGCAGGCTGACATTGCAGCCGGGGCATCCTGTTTGGGCAATGATTTTGGAGGAAAAAATGCTTTGCGCAGCAAAAAAGACAAGGGAAAACAACAAACTAGAATGTAGTCGAATGGTGTGCATAATCAGTTTTTTATGTGTGAAGGAAATGCGCTTTGTGAATGCAATTTCACGCAACGCTGGTGATTCGCATTGGGCAAGCTCGTTGTGTGTTTGCGAAGATAAAATGGAAGGATTGGCAAACGTAGTTTTTTCCACAAAAAACAATTTGAAAGCCCAAAATCTTTGCACCTTTCCAGCCAAAATCTGCTTTATGAATAATTTCCTATCCAACAAACCCGTCATTTTGTTCGTCGTGTTGGCGGGCTTTTTTGTCACCAATGCCATTGTGGCAGAGTTCATCGGGGTGAAAATATTCGCTTTTGAAGATACGCTTGGACTGAAACCACTTTCTTGGAAGCTCTTCGGCCAAACTGGCTCGCTAAACCTCACGGCAGGGGTGCTGCTTTGGCCAGTGGTCTTCATCATGACCGACATCATCAATGAGTATTTCGGAAAAAAATCCATTCGGTTGCTATCGTGGCTTACTTCGGCGCTGATTGCATATGCATTTTTGATGGTGTTCGGCGCCATCCAGCTTGTGCCAGCTGATTGGTGGATTGCTTCTGCCCAAAACAGGGGAGTGGTAGATCGCCAAGCTGCCTACAGCAATATTTTCGGCCAAGGGCTTTGGATAATCTGTGGTTCGCTGATTGCCTTCCTCGTTGGGCAAGTGGTGGATGCTGGGGTATTTCACCGACTAAGAAAGGTCACTGGCGAGTCGAAACTTTGGCTGCGCTCGACTGGCTCGACGTTGATTTCGCAGTTCATAGATAGCTACGTAGTCATCTACATAGCTTTTGTACTAAACCCTGGTGAGCATTGGTCAATCAATTTGTTTTTGGCGGTGGCTACCGTGAATTACTGCTACAAATTTGTTGTAGCAATTTTACTGACCCCCGTCATTTATCTTGTTCATTTTCTGATAGATAAATACTTGGGGGATGAAACTTCGGAGCAGCTGAGGGCGGATGCCCGGAATCATTAGCCCTCGGTTTTAGGCTTTCCAAAATTCATGTCAAAGCCAATTTTCTTTGCTGGCTCATCGTCATCAAAGTCTTCCCAATTGCTGACTTCTTGGATGAATTCCTCAAAATGGCGTATGATGTAGGGTTCTTTCAACTCTTCCGGGCGGTAAATGGCAATGGTCTTTGGCGGATGAGGTTGGCCGTAATTCTCGATGGATGGGTATTGGATGATGACAATGATTTTGCCATTGAAAAGCTGTTGGTAAATCAAGGAACCATTTTGCTTGACAAGCGGTAATACGATGCCTTTTTCGATGTTTTTTGAGAGCCCGCTTTTCACCGTTCCAAGGGAGAGCACAATGGCCTCTAGGTTCTCAAGCTGAGGTTTTTCTTCGATTTTAACCTTGAGTTTGACATCGTTTGAAATTTTGTTGAGCAGTTGTAGAATCATGGCTTTTGTTTCAGAATCCCATGCTTTACGGTAGTTTTCAGTGTTTTTGAGCACTACTTTGTAATGCTCCACTTTATTCTTTAGATTGTTGAGTTCCATGTATTTTAGATTTATGATGGGGCTAAAAGTAAAAGATTTGGTTCAAAACTGGCTGTTTTGAGAAAAAAGAAAAGCCTCCGGTGTCAACACCGGAGGCTTTCTAGTAAAAGTAAATAACGTTTTCAAATCATGTCGGTGAGCATTGCAACGATGCCGGCTAAACCAACGGCGATCATCATCATTGGGAAGAAATAACCTTCCATTTTGCTCTTTGTTGAATAGTGTTCCTGCTGAAAAGTGTGAGGAGTAGTATCACTTGTCATTGCTCATGGGTTTAAAACTTGAAAAAAAGGATTACAAAATTTGCCATCACAACTACAATGTAATCAGCACCTGACCCTCAGTTTGTCGGGCAGACAAATCACTAACACGCCAACAGCGTCAGAAAGCCGATTTGAGAAATTGTCAAATAGCTTAGACCCTGTAGGGTTGTAGAATTTCCAAACTTGTTTTAAAGACCAATGATGGATTATAACCTGCCTGCCGTTTTTTGACCCTGGGATTCTAAACAATCCGGGTACGAAAGTCTAAATGCAAAAATCGGTAAGTCTCTGCTAGCAGAGGCAAGCTGCCACACGGAGTGTGGGTAAATGGTGTCTATCAGTACAGTAATTTTGTTTACAAGTGTTTCACGTGTGCGTCAAAGTCGAATTCAACCGTGTCAAAGTATCGTTGTAGTCTAATGCCATCACCCACCAAAAAAATGGAAAGTGAATGAGTGTGCCAACAATTAAATAGACTTGTTCTTGTCAGCTTGTACCTTTATTCTACGGAAGTTGAAAACTGTTGTTGCAAAGGTAAGTGTTGTATTTTTAAAATTAGCATATTTTGAATATTTTTTTGAACTTTAAATAAAACAGCTATTTTTTTGCCTGAAAATCAAATCGTTAGGTGGCCACAGAACATTTCAACTAAAATCCAGTATTGACTTGACACTAGAAATTTACATGTCAAGGCTATTAAACAAAAATAAAAAAAAATAAATTATCCGAAAATTAGCCACAAAAAAAACTGTGAATCAGCGATATTGGCTTTATCTTTGGCCTTTGAAAAAGACTTTCCAACCAGTACGTCATTTTCCTGAGTTCCGTAGTTGCTAATTCCGTTTACTTGAATTCTTGAGCAAGTAAATTTATCTTTAGTTCATTTTTTGAGTACTGGTTGACAAATTATAATCCATGAAAGTAACGAACCTTACACAACACCTCTGTGCGTATTGGGGTAAACAGCTTCTATTTTGGCCACTATTACTGACAGCGGCAACTACTCTGTTTTCCCAATCTCCTTGCGCTCCTGCCGCTGAATTCACCTACTCAAGTCCTTCCTACTGCCAAAATGGGATTGACCCAATCCCAAATCATGCGACTGGCACAAATGGAACTTACACTTTCAGTGCCATTAGCGGAGGGCCAATTTTAAGCTTAAATGCTACTTCGGGCATAGTTGATTTGAGCGCAAGCAACGCCGGGATTTATAATGTAACCAACACCGTAAACACTGTAAGTAATGGCCCGATGGTCATTGTCGGGGTAGTAGATGGCCCGCTCGCAGGGGGGACTCCCAAGGCCATGGAATTGTATGTGCTTGAAAATATTCCAAACTTGAGCATTTACAGCTTGTCTGTTTATTTCAATGGGAACACTAATGCTGGTGCAACATACACCTTTCCGAACGTTCCAGCAGTAGCTGGCACTCGGATTTGGGTGGCATCAACTGCCTCTGCTCCGCCTACCAGCACCACCTTTTTTGACTATTTTGGCTTTGCCCCGACCTTCGTGAACAACGTTGTTAACATCAACGGTGACGACGCTTTCCGCCTTTTTCAGGGGGCTAATATTATTGACCAATTCGGTCAAGTAGGTGTAGATGGTACGGGCACTTTTTGGGATTACTTGGATGGCTGGGCGTACCGGGTAAATAATACGGGGCCTGATGGAGCAACCTTCCCACAGGTAAACTGGATTTTTAGTGGGATTGACGCTTTGGATAACACACTGACCAACGCCTCTGCTCCAAACCCTTGGCCGATAGGCACACACCAAAACATGCTTGCGCAAAGCGTGTCTTGTACTCGGCAAATAGAAATCGTAGCGCCACCGTTTGCGGACGCTGGGCCAAACCAGATGGTTTGTGAAAACGAACTGGTTACTTTGGCTGCTTCAGGCATGGGAGCCTGGTCTGGTGGAGCAGGCGTGTTTAGCAATCCTTCCAGCCCCAATTCCACTTACACTCCTGCTTTAAGTGAAATAGGTTCTACCGTTATTTTGACCTGGACAGTGCCGGGCATGGGCGGCGTATGTGCTAATGCTTCCGATGTCGTTGCAATAACTATTTTGGAAACACCTGATGCAGAATTCTTTTACAACAACTCACTGTTTTGTCCAAATGGAACTTCAAACGCCACGGTTGGGCACAATACAGGCACTGACGGTCGCTACACCTATGGGGTTATTAGCGGCGGCCCTTTTCTTGATTTGAATCCCGCTACTGGCCAAATCAATATTGCTACTTCCAATATTGGCACTTACGGGGTGACCAATGGGGTAAGCGGATGTGGAAGTTTGGTGATAACTGGCGTGGTTGACGGGCCGTTGACCGGAGGTATTCCTAAGGCGGTTGAATTTTATGCCTTGGCCGATATTCCTGACCTAAGTGCTTATGGTTTTGGCTCTGCCAATAACGGTGGCGGCTCCGATGGTCAAGAATTTACATTTCCAGCGGATGCAATCCTAGCGGGGACACATATCTGGGTAGCTACCGAAGCTACTTCTTTCACAAGCTTCTTTGGCTTTGCACCTACTTACGTGAACAATATTGCACCAAGTATCAATGGGGACGACGCCATAGAACTTTTCTGCAATGGATTGGTCGTTGACGTTTTTGGTGATATCAACCAAAGCGGAACCGGGCAAGCTTGGGATTATATGGACGGTTGGGCTTATCGAGTGAACAACACAGGGCCTGATGCTTCCTTTTTTCAGGTAAGCAATTGGGTGTATAGCGGAATAAATGCGCTTGATAATGAAACAACAAATGGTACCGCTGCTAATCCATTTCCAATAAACACCTACACCGGAAACCAAGGTGGTGTTTGCCCCAATGATTTTTTCACGGTTCAAATCACTATCAATGACACAGTTGCTCCAGTGTTGACCTGCCCGCCAGCTATCACCGTGACGCTGCAACCCGGACTTTGTGAAACAGCCGTCCAACTCAGCGGAGTTTCTGCTACCGATAATTGCGACACAAACGTTGACATTACTCAAATTAATGGAATTCAGTTTGGGCAATTTTTCCCAATTGGGAATAATAACGTGACCATACAGGCAACCGATAATTTGGGGAATTCAAGCACATGCAGTTTCGATGTAATAGTTCTGGAATATCCATTTCCTTCACAAACCATGACTTGCAACGATGAAGTTCAAGTCACTTTACTGCAAGACGGTACAGCCTTCGTAAATGCCGATAATGTACTGGAGGGAGGCCCTTATGGTTGCTACGACGATTTCCTTATTGAAATCACAAATGACACAGGTTTTGTCTTCGTAAACTGGCTTTCATGCGATGAAATAGGGCAGGACTTGATTGTTTTAGTTACAAATCCTGACAATGGAAACTCATGCTGGGGACATATTCTTTTGGAGGATAAAAACCCGCCAGTTCTCACCTGCCAAAATAGGACGATAGCTTGCACACAATCCATCAATTCTATTGCCAAGCCTAGCATCTTGGACAATTGCGATGAGTCTCCTGCATTAATTTTGGCTGGAATTTCACCGATAGAATTGGATGCTTGTGACGATAATGCAGTGCATTTTCTGCGCACTTGGTACGGTGTTGATAAATATGGCAATACCTCTTTGCCCTGCACTGAAACCATCACGATAGTTCGGCCAACTGAAGTTGATTTTCCTGATGATAAAATTTTCAACTGTGGCCAATACTCCAACAGCCAGCTATTCCCACCATCTTCTGGCAGGCCGTCGAATATTGTTGGTGAATACTGCAAATACAATTTCAGCTATTCTGACGAAAAGATATTTACGTGTGCAGGTGTGACCAGTGTCTTCGAAATCGTTCGGACTTGGACAGTGATTGATTGGTGTACTGGGGAAATCATCGTTACCGGCATTGGCGGCGAAGACAATATTCAAGTATTGAAAGTAATGGATAACCAGCCACCTAATATCAGCGCAAACAATATAACAGTAACAGCCAATGTGCCTGGGGTGCATCCACAACCTTGCCGTTCCACTGCCGCCTTTCCTCTTCCAACAATCACCGACAACTGTTCAGGCGTAGACAGCTATTTTATTATTATTCAGCAATTCGGGCAGGATGTGGCACAAGTAATTGATGGCCATATTTCAGCTCCAGGTTTGCCTATCGGCATCTATGCTGCGAATATTCAGGCATTTGATAAATGTGGAAATGTAGCCAACAAGGTCGTTATGCTCACCATTATTGACGGAATAGCACCCACACCAATTTGCATCAGCAATACCCAAATTGACCTAGAAACAAGCGGTTATGTTGAAATCCTTGCTGAAGCTTTTGACCAAGCTACCACCGACAATTGCTGCCTCGACCATTCTGAGGTTCGACGGATGGATGACGATGCTTGTGACGATGGAATAAATGATTTTGTATTTGGCCCTTCTGTCCATTTTTGCTGCGCAGATGCTGGTAAAACAAAGACCGTCGTTTTCCGTGCTTTTGATTGCTGGGGCAATTTCAATGACTGCATGGTTCAGGTGGAAGTGAGGGATAAACTTGTGCCTGTGTTGGTTTCTTGCCCAGCAAACCAGCGGATAACCTGCGATTGGTATGCCGACAACCTTGAAACCCAGCTTGCAAACTTGACTACTGCCTCTGAAAAAAGCCTTTTGCTCGACCAAGTTTTTGGAACACCAACTTTCTTCGATAATTGTGAATTGACCATCAACCGCAACTATGTCAGCAATATTGACCAGTGCCTCGAAGGTTTTATCATCCGCAGTTTCACCGCTACTGACCCTGCTGGAAATACTGGCGTTCAATCCTGCACACAAACCATTAATATTGACCATGTTTCCGATTGGGCAATTGAGTTTCCAGCGGATTTGTCAATCACTTGCGGAACAACGCCACCAGATTTTGGTGAACCAAAAATATTTTACGAAACCTGCGAATTGGTGGCCATTTCATACGACGATGAGCTTTTCAATGTGGTAGCAGGTGCCTGCTATAAAATCGTCCGCACTTGGGAGGTTATCAACTGGTGTGTGGTTGGAACTAACCCCGGCATCATTGACCAAGAAGTCGTGGAGCAGCCTGAAAACCAGCTTGGCCTTCCTTTCCCACAATGTGACATTGACGGAGACGGCGACTGCGACGACCGAACATTCCGGGATTCTTGGCGGAGTGGATTGCCTGCAAATATGAATCGCCCAACGGCTTTGGATGCAAATCGCAGCATTGGCCCTGACACAGACTTGGATTCAGACCCTTGGGATGGGTACATCACTTTCCAACAGGTCATCAAAATTATTGACAATGTTGACCCCGTATTTACAAACGGATGCGATATTCCAATGGTCTGCATCACTGACAATACCTGCGCAGTTGGCCTTGTTTTGCCAATTCCAGATGTGATGGATTGCAGCAGCAATGTGACCATCACTGCCAAAATCAAGATTGGAGGAGTTTGGTTGAACGGTTTTGGCCCATTTGCTGGTGTACCTCCTGGCATGTATGAAGTGCAGTACAATGCGATGGATAATTGCAACAACCAAAGTGTTTGCAACACAACGGTTAAAGTAAAAGATTGTAAAAAGCCAACGCCATATTGCAAGAATGGAATTATCATAGATTTGATGAATGGCAATCCGCCCATGATTCCGGTTTGGGCCAGCGATTTGGATGACAATAGTTTCGACAATTGCAGCACCAACCTGATTTTCTCGTTTTCGCCAGACACTACCAACACCAACATCATTTTTTTCTGCAACAACCAGAACACCACCACTTTTGTAAATGTGTGGGTAACGGATGAATGTGGAAACCAGGATTTCTGCTCCACTTTCATTACTGTTCAGGACAATGCAAATTTCTGTGCAGACCCGCTGGTTAATTTGGGTGGTTATATTTCCAATGAGGAAAACGAAGGAGTTGAGGATGTTGAAATGCATCTCAGCGGTCAGAACACGGATATGATTATGACCGATATAAACGGTATGTACTCCTTTGATATTCCAGTGCTTGGTGGTGATTACACCATTTTGCCGATAAAGGATGAAGAACCGCTTAATGGCGTCACCACTTTCGATTTGGTGCTGATTTCCAAACACGTCCTCGGCGTTTCACTGCTTGATTCACCTTATAAAATCATCGCCGCAGATGCCAATAAGTCTGGCACTGTTTCCACATTTGACATGGTCGAAATCAGGAAATTGATTTTGTTTATCAACGATTCCTATCCAAATAACACTTCATGGCGGTTTGTGGATAAAAGCTTTGTGTTCCCGAACCCTGCCAACCCGTGGCAGACGCAGTTCCCAGAGTTTTACAATGTCAACGATTTGATGGACGACCAGATGAGCGCTGATTTTGTCGGCATAAAAATCGGGGATGTCAACGGAAGTGCAATAGCTAGCAATTTCGCAGGTCAAGCCGATTACCGTTCAGAAGGAAATGGCTTGGTTTTCAAAACCAATTCCCTTCAAGTGGAAACGGGACAAGAATTTACGGTCCCATTTTCAGTGGATGAAGTGGATGCGGTTGGGTTCCAGTTCACTTTGAATTTTGACCCGGAAAAATTGGAATTTGTCAATGTAGTAGATGATGTCGTTTCCAGTGAAAATTTTGGACTTTCCTTGCTCGACAAAGGAGCGATTACCGCAAGCTGGAACCAAGCGGATGGTACAGTTTACCATTTTATAGATGGTGTGTTCGGACTGACTTTCCGGGCGAAAGCGGCTGGGAATATTCGGAATATGCTGTCCATTGATTCAAAATTCACAAAAGCAGAGTCCTATTTGGCGACCTCCAATATTGAAGGAGTTTACCTGAAATTCACGGATGAAAAGTCTCCTTCGGAATTCCAGCTTTTCCAAAACACGCCAAACCCATTCAAGGATGCCACAATCATCGCTTTCAACCTACCTAAAGCAACGCATGCTAAAATTACCATGACAGATATTTCAGGGAGAATTTTGAAAGTGATTGAGGAAGATTACGAGGTTGGCTACCATGAAATTTCACTGAAACGGGCTGATTTAATTGGCAATGGCGTAGTCTATTACCGTTTAGAAACCAATGAAAACCAAGCAACTAAAATGATGATTTTACTGGACAAATAAGCGAATAGCTTAATTTCAAATGATAAATGAAAAATTTGGGCGGCTGCCATTTGGCAGGCCGCCCATTTTATTTTTTGATAAAAACAGAAAAACGCTTGTTCCAACTGTAACCTTTCCAATGCATGGCATTATGAACCCGAAACAGTACGGGAGGCACAGCTTCCCAATGCTGATAAATGGAAAAAGAGGTTGCCATTTGCTTTATCCCGATTGAAATTTTTGGTTGAAAAATTATTCACACTTCTGGTATAGCCATTTTTAGTTTTGAAAAATGAATTCGATAAAGCAAAGGCAACACCTTTTACCACTCGCATCAAGCTGTGCAATAAATGCTTCAGGATTTTCAAATTAATCGTACCCTTGTAAAAAATGAAGGGCTGATGAATTCCTTCCGAAGGACTGTTTCCAACGAAGATATAAACGACGAGTGGCATTCCATTCAAGCTGCACAGGCCAATCCCGCAGCTTTCAGGTTATTGTACGACAGGTACTTTGATGCCATTTTTCAGTTTATCTACAACCGCACACAGAACGAGGAACTCACTGCTGACATCGTTTCACAAGTTTTCCTCAAAGCATTGCAGCGGTTGGGTGACTACACTTTTCGAGGTGTGCCCTTTTCCGCTTGGCTGTATCGAATAGCGAGCAACGAACTGGCTCAATGGTATCGTCAGACTAAGAAAGTAAGGGTGGTGAGCGTGGAAGATTCCAATTTGGCCAGCATGTTTGAGGAGGTGATGGAAGATGATATGGAAAAGTTTAGGCCCTATCTGATTCCAGCCCTCGAGCACCTGAAGGAGGCAGATTTGGAAATCGTTGAAATGCGGTTTTTTGAACAACGGCCCTTCAAGGAAATTGCAGAAGTGCTCAATATCACGGAAAGCAATGCAAAAGTTCGCACCTACCGGGTGCTCGAACGACTCAAAAAAATCATTCTCAACCAAATTAACGATAGCCACTGAAAGCTGCAATGATTACGGCGTGCTACCTAAATAGTAAAGCATGAAAAAAAATTACGACATACGGCTTAACCCTCAGCCACTTTCCAAAGCGCAAATTGCAAAGCACAAGGATTTTGATGGACTGCTTGCCAAATATCAGCAGCAGCCCAAACAACGCCCAATCATTCGGCGGCTGATTTGGGCAGGTGCAGCCATTGCTGCCTCCTTAGTGGGTATCTTTTTGTTTTTTCAACTAACGGATACGCAAGATTTTCAGCAACGGCAGCAAGCCTATTTGGACAAGAGACCTTTTATAGACAAACCACTGGTAAATGTAAAACCGACCTTTGCCAGCTACAAAGTCAATCCAAACGAAGGCGGCACTTACAAGTACCCAAGCGGTTCGCAAGTGGTTGTTCCGGCTGCTGCCTTTGTCAATGAAACTGGGGAGGCACTCACCGGCGAGGTGACGCTCCACTACCGTGAAATGCACGATTTCGTTGATTTCTTTGTCTCTGGAATTCCGATGACTTATGACTCGGCGGGCGTGAATTACAACCTCGAAAGTGCAGGCATGATTGAGATTTTTGCGGAGCAAAATGGGAAACGAGTGAAAATGGCGCCCGGCAAAAACATCAACGTAGAGCTGGTTTCCAATGTAAACACTTCGCCTTCACTTGAAATCCCGGCTGGTTACAATATCTACAAATTGGATGAGTCGAACCGGAATTGGGTTTACCAGGACATTGACAAGATGCAGGTACTTGGCGATGCAATCGGTGGCCAAAGCTTGGATGAAGAGAGCCCGTTTTACCCTGCCCAAAAAGCGTTGGCCGAGCGAATGCTGGCCATTCAGGTGAGCGAGGCTGCCGATATTGCGAAGCTGGAAAAGACCATTGCGAAGCCAAAAGAACCCTCCAAGCCGCAACGTGCCAATGGCTCGGATTATGTTTTCAATTTGGATTTGAACGATATTTTCACACCGAATTCTGAGCCAGCTTCCGCCAATGAAGACGAAGTTGAGCTTCGCAAACTGTACAAGAAGTATGCTAAAATGCTGTGGCAACTTAGCCCAACGGCGTCCATCACACCAGAGCGTTTGCAAAAAGAATTCAGCACGGTTACTGGTCTGAACATCAAAAAACTGAATGAAAAGGACTACGAACTAACCTTGGAAAAAGGTGGGCAATCCACCAAAGTACTAGTCAACCCAGTCCTCGGTGGCTCAGACTACGAGAAGGCTTTGGCTGAATTTAACCATGATTTTGACAACTGGAAAAAACAGTCCACCGAAAGGGAAGCCAGGCTTGCTTCGCAAAAAGCTGCAATTGCAGCTCGTTTTGACGAAGAAAAAAAACTAGCGACCTTAAACTTTGAAAACCGGGTGGCACAACTCCGCAGCCAGGGCCTTGACTATGCTGCGAACAATGAAATCATCAAGAAAAAAGTGGTAAACCGCTTCACAGCTTCGGAATTCGGAATTTGGAACTGTGACCGTCCCTTGCCTCCTGAAATGCTCAAACTCGCAGCCAATTTCAAGGACAAAAATGGCAAACCGCTCGTAAACCGCACTGCGTATTTGGTGGACAAAAGTCGCAACACCGTGTACCAGTTCCTCGCTGACGATGATACGGAATTGCGTTTCAACAAAAATTCAGAGAACCTGCTTTGGCTCATGACCGACGACAACAAGATTGCGGTTTTCAGACCTGAACAGTTCAAAGCCATAGCCTCCAGCAAATCGAAGTTTGAATTTGTAATGGAGGAAGTAAACAAAGAAATCAAAACTGAACAGGACATTCGGGAAATCCTGTACTTGTAATTTCCCCTGATGCCGTGAACTAACCTTTATTCTCTTCATCATAGATCCTGCATTCACGTTGAGTGCGGGATTTTTTGTTTTATCGAAAAAATTGGCTTAATCGTAGAGGGATTTACATTTCTTAAACATCATAGTTTAGGTTTGCATTGAATTGTATTTTATCATCTTTTCAATTTTTAATTAAAATCACCCTTCTTATGAAAAAGCAGATTCTACCTTTTCTGGTTTTCCTTTTTTTAGGTTTTTGCGCATCTGCGCAGCTCAACATGAGTTTTGTTGGTTCTTATCAATACGACCTGGACCTCAGTGATATTTGGGGTTATGCTGCTCCTGATGGTACGGAGTATGCCATCGTTGGGGTAAATGACGGGGTCTCAATCGTGAACCTGGCAGACCCCGCCAATCCTGTGGAAGCAGATTTCATTCCTGGGCCAAGCACTATCTGGCGTGACATCAAAACTTGGGACCACTACGCCTATGTGACCAATGAAGCTGGCTCAGGCTTGCTGGTAATTGACCTTGCAAACCTCCCAGGTACGGTCACTTCTTATTTCTGGGCACCAAACATCCCCGGCGTTGGCACTTTGAGCAATTGCCATAATTTGTGGATTGACGAGTTTGGCTACCTTTATCTTTCAGGTTCTAATTTGAATGGTGGCGGGCTAGTGATGCTCGATGTTTTCACCGATCCTTGGAATCCAGCATACGTAGGAAAATGTCCGCCGGTGTACTCGCATGACGTTTATGTTCGCAACAATCTGGCCTACAGTTCGGAGATAAATGCAGGCGTTTTCACGATTTATGATGTTACTGACAAGTCAAACACCGTTGCGTTGGGCAGCCAGGTTACAGGAGGTCAAACCTCGCACAATGCTTGGCTTTCTGATGATAGCAAAATACTTTTCACTACCGATGAAACCAGCAATGGACCAATCGGCTCTTACGATGTTTCAGACCCAGGCAACATCATTACGCTCGACCAATTTAGGCCCTTGGAAACGTTGGGCGAAGGAGTGATTCCACACAATGTCCATGTTTGGAACGATTACATCATCATATCGTATTACACGGACGGCTGCATCATCGTGGATGCTTCTCACCCCGACAACCTGATAGAAGTGGGGAATTTCGACACCTACATCCCAGCAAATACTGGCTTCGATGGCGCTTGGGGTGCTTACCCATATTTGCCAAGTGGACTGGTTTTGGTCTCAGATATTGGCAACGGGCTTTATATTCTCCAACCGAATTACGTCAGGGCTTGCTATCTCGAAGGCAAGGTGACTGACGCAGTCACGTCGGCAGGCATCAATGGCGCAACGGTCGAAATCGTGGGCGAATTGGCCAATACTTTCAGCAATTTGATAGGTGATTTCAAGACTGGACTGGCAACATCAGGCGCTTATGAGGTCGTGGTAAAAAAGCCGGGCTACCAATCTCAGACCGTTTCTATTGATTTGCAAAATGGCGTGGTGACGAACTTGAACGTTGCATTGCAACCTTTGCCTTCTTTTGCTTTTGGTGGAACGGTCGTGGAGAAAACGACAGGCTTGCCAATTCCAAATGCAAAAGTTCAACTCATAAACACTGATTTTGAATTTAACCTGACCACTGGTGCAGATGGAAAATTCAATGTTCAACAATTTTACAACGGCGATTACGATGTTTTTACGGGTAAATGGAGTTTTAAAACTGCGGTGCTTTCTGCTGCGCAAATTAACAATACAACTGGCAGTTTGACCATTGAACTCGAAGAAGGTTACGAAGATATTTTCTCACTTGACCTTGGATGGCAGGTCAATGGCGATGCACCACAAGGTATTTGGGAGCGAGGGACGCCAATCGAAGTTGCTCACCCGCAGATTCCATATCCAATCCAATCTGGCAGTGATTCTCAAGATGACCCAGGAAATTCTTGCTTCGTCACAGGGAATGAGGCCGATGTTTTTAGTGGCGTTCAGCTGACTGGGACGACGAGATTGACTTCACCGACCATGGATTTGACAGGAATGAACGCTCCGCATGTGAGTTTCAAAACCTGGTTTTTTAGCGTGAGCACCAGTGGGGCAGCATTGGGAAATGACAAATTGATTGTGAAACTTACGAACGGGACTCAAACGGTCAATATCAAGGAAATTGCTTTTACCAATTTGTTTTTCCCTCCAACTTGGGAGGCGTCAGATATTGATGTTTCCACGCTTTTGCCATTGACCGATGCCATGCAAGTGATTTTCGAAGTTGGCGACAATGACCCTAGCTTTACAGATGAGGTAGAGGCAGGAGTTGATTTCTTTCAGGCTTACGATGCTGACCCACCAAGTGGAACAAATGAACCAATTCAAAATGGATTTTCACTGGCTGTTTTTCCAAATCCATCTTCCACGACATTCAATTTGAATTATAAAATTGATGACTGGAAAAATGATGCTAAACTGTTGATTTACAATGCTTTGGGACAAATGATTGATTCGCAGGAATTAGAATTTGCCGAAGGTAAAATAACGGTAGGTACTAATTTTAACGAGGGAATTTATTTTGCACAAATCGTTAACAACGGTGCTGTCAGCAAACCATTCAAATTGCTAAAACAGCGATAAAATAGAAAAATGCAGCGAGGAAACCCTCGCTGCATTTCATTTTTTAAAAACAGGTTTAGTTCAACTGCTTGAAATTAGTAGCCACTTCAAGCTCTTTTATCCCCGGTTTGTAAAGGTAAAATCCCTCACCAGATTTGACGCCCAGTCGCCCAGCCGCAACCATATTTACCAATAAAGGACATGGCGCATATTTGGGATTCCCAAAGCCATCCTGCAAAACCCGAAGAATGGTGAGGCACACATCCAAGCCAATAAAATCTGCCAATTGGAGTGGGCCCATGGGGTGAGCCATGCCCAATTTCATCACGGTGTCAATCTCCTCCACGCCTGCCACGCCTTCAAAAAGCGAGTAAACCGCTTCGTTTATCATTGGCATCAAAATGCGGTTGGCCACAAAACCGGGGTAGTCATTCACCTCCACCGGAACTTTGCCCAATGCCCGGCTCATGTCCATCACTTTTTGAGTTACTTCGTTGGAAGTTGCATAGCCCCGAATCACTTCCACCAGCTTCATCACTGGAACTGGGTTCATAAAGTGCATCCCAATGACTTGTGTCGGGCGGTTGGTGACTGCAGCGATTTTTGTGATGGAAATGGACGAAGTATTGGTTGCCAAAATAGCTTTGGATGGCGCCAATTCATCCATTTGACGGAAGATTTTCAGCTTCAAGTCTACGTTCTCAGTGGCCGCTTCCACAACCAATTCCGCCTGGGTAACGGCAGGCTTGAGGTCGTTAAAAGTAGCAAGATTTGCAAGGGTTTCTGCTTTTCGCCCCTCATCCAGAATCCCCTTGGAAACCATGCGGTCAAGGTTTTTCGAGATGGTGGCAATTGCCCTGTCAAGCGCTTCTTGGGATACGTCCACGAGGTTTACTTGGTGGCCATTCATGGCAAAAACATGGGCAATTCCATTGCCCATTGTGCCAGCTCCGATTACGGTTATATACTTCATAAATCTTTAATTTGGTTAGGTGATAAGATGTAAGGGCACAAAGATAGCGCTTCCCAGTTTTTTCAAAATTCTGCCTTTGCGACATTTTTTATGAAAAAACTCACTCTCCAGTTTTTACCGAAAACTTATAAATGGTGGTCGAGGAATAATGGTCGCCCGGCACCAAGATGGTAGAAGGGAAATTCAAACGGTTGGGGGAATCTGGAAAATGCTGGGTTTCGAGGCAAAGACCCCAGCGTTGATTATAAACTACCCCACCTTTTCCCCTTAGTTTTCCATCTAAAAAGTTGCCAGAATAAAACTGGATGCCAGGCTCTGTCGTCCAAACTTCCATGTACCGTCCGCTTTCTGGTTCAAAAACGGTAGCTGCAAGTTCTGGCTGGCCACCGGGCTTATGAGTAGGCAACAACCAGGTGTGGTCGTAGCCTTTGGCGACCAAAAGCTGTGGGTCATTGAAATTGATGTCATCGCCAATAGCTTTTGGGGTCTTGAAATTAAATGGAGTACCATCGAGTCCCCGTAGTTCGCCAGTAGGAATCAAGCCACTATCAACGGGTAAAAAGCCTGACGCATTTATGCTCAATTTATGGGACAAGATATCCCGCTTCGCCCCGCCAGTCAGGTTGAAATAGCCGTGATGGGTCAGGTTGACGGGTGTCTGGCGGTCTGTTGTTGCGAAATAGGTGATTTTAAGTTCGTCTTGGTTGGTGAGCGTGTAAACTACCCGCACTTCGAGATTGCCAGGGTAGCCCTCTTCACCATCTGGGCTAACGTAAGTGAGGTTCAATGCAGCCTCACCTGAACTGGTGTCCGCAACTGCTTCCCACACCACTTTGTCGAAGCCTTTGACGCCGCCGTGCAAATGGTTTTCCCCATCATTTTTTGCCAAAGTATAGGTCTTGCCTTTCAGTTCAAATTGGCCTTTGGCAATCCTGTTGCCATACCTGCCCACAATGCATCCGAAGTAGGGAGAATCTTTTACGTACGCATCCAATGTCTCAAACCCGAGCACCACATCCTCCATTTTGCCATTCTTATCAGGCGTGTTTAGGGATACAACGATGCCGCCGTAATTGGTGATTTTGGCTTCTAGGCCGTTTTTATTGGTCAAAGTATAAAGGTCAATGGCTGTTCCGGGCAGCGTGCCCCAAGGCGATTTGCTGATTGTAGCTTTCATTTTAACTGTTGAGGTTTGGGTTGTTTCTGATGAACTCGATTGGCAAGCCATTTGGGTTGTCAGAATCAAGCACAGCAACGATCCGTAAATTAATTTCATTTTTCAGTAATTTAACTTGATAAACAGTTCGCATTTTATGACAATAAAATTCAGCACAAAGGAAGTATTTTTTGAACACGGGAGAATTACACTTTGGAAATCCTTTTGATGGAAAATTAAAGCGAACGGCTCCTCTTTGAATTACTATTTTTGGCGTTTTAAGAATTAATGTACAACGAACAATAAGGGGTGTATCGCTAAAATTTTACAATCAGTATTTTTACTTTCATAAAATATCAAAATGAAATTTTGGCATTTTGCAGTCAAGTACTAGGTACTATCAATCCCGTGATTAATTTTACGCCTTCAGAATTACTAATTTTCTCACTAAAAAAGATTGAGTATGAAACAGATTGTCAAACACTCGTTGACAGCAATGCTGCTGTTGACAGTAACATTTTTATTTGCACAGCGTGGAAAAGTGGTTGGTAAAATCACAGACACTTTTGGAGAAGCGCTGATAGGTGCCTCGGTGCAGGTACAAGGTACTTCCAACGGTACCGTTACCGATGTTGATGGTACCTACGAACTGGGCTTGGAAGCTGGTACTTACACCCTTGAATTTTCATTCATTGGCTATGAGACTACGACTCGTTCTGCCTTGGTTGGTGCAGGCACAACCAAATTGGATGTTTCCTTGGAATCCGGTGCAACGGAGCTCACGGAGGTGGTCGTTTCGGTAGGTAGCCGCACCTCGCAACGCACCATTACCGACTCACCAGTCCCCATTGACATCGTTTCGTCAAAAGAACTGTTGAGTACCGGCCAGCCTTCTTTTGACCGTGCGCTGCAGTACAAAGTACCATCTTTCAACACCGTGCAGACGCCTGTGAACGATGCAACTTCACTGCTCGACCCGTATGAAATTCGGAACATGGGCCCTAGCCGCACCTTGGTACTCATCAACGGCAAGCGGAAAAACCTTAGCTCCCTCATTTACATCCAGACTTCGCCAGGTCGGGGAGAGGGTGGTGCTGACCTCGGAGCCATTCCGCAAGATGCCATCAAGCGTGTTGAAATCCTGCGTGACGGTGCTTCTGCCCAATATGGCTCGGATGCCATTGCAGGGGTAATCAACATCATTCTGAAGGATAAACATGAGTATGGAACGGTATCCCTCAATACGGGAATGACCACGGAAGGCGATGGCGAAATGATTGGCCTTTCTGTGAACAATGGAGCCAATTTTTTGAAAAAGGGCTTCGTAAATTACACGGTTGCACTTTCACGCAAGAACCTTGCGAACCGAGCAGGTAAGGTAAGTGCAGAAGGGGAAGCCAGTGATTTTGGAGCTGAATTGAGCGATGTCCAGGCTTTTTTGGCTAAAAAGCCGGATGCCGGCAACGTCAACGGTGATCCAGAAAAGACCACTGCTCAGTTCTTGGTAAATGCAGGTATTCCCATTGGCGATAATTCCGAAGTATATGGCAACGCCGCTTATGTTTACAAAAAAGTGAACAGCTTCGCCAATTTCCGCACACCCTATTGGCGGCCAGCCTCTGAGACAGATGGCCAGGAGTTCGACAATTTTTATGCGCAAGAAGCATCCCAACAAGGCCGGGAATACCTCGGCTATGGCCCTACTTTCGAAGGTGACTTGGTTGACTACAATGGCACGATGGGTTTAAGGACGGAGAAAAATGGTTGGGAAACAGACATGAGCTTCACTTTTGGTGGCAATACCCAATTGTACAGTGTTTCCAATTCAAGGAACCGCTCTTTGGGCTTGGCTTCGCCTTTGTACTTCAAGCCGGGTGGCTACAGCTTTTCACATAACGTCGGCAATATTGACGTAAACAAGATGCTGTTTCAAAACTTCAACTTTGGCATCGGTATGGAGTTCCGTCGGGAAGTGTTCAAGATTTTTGCTGGTGATGCTGGTTCTACAGATGGCGGTGGTGCCGACTCCTTCCCCGGTATTGGTGCTAACAATGCAGGCGAAAACACCCGCTCCAACGTGGGTGGATACTTGGACTTGGCTTATGACATCAACAAAGATTTCTTGATTGGCGCAACCGTTCGTACCGAGAATTACAGCGACTTCGGCAACACATTTGTTTACAAATTCAGTGGTCGCTACAAGTTCCTAGACGACATGATTACACTGAGAGCCAGCTACTCCACAGGTTTCCGGGCGCCGATGCTGCACCAGATTTACCTCCAAATTGCGCAGCAAAGCTTCGTGCCGGGTGAAGGCATCCAGAACAAGGGTATTTTCAACAACCGTAGCGCACAGGCTCGCCAGCTGGGCATCGGCAGGTTGAACCCTGAAGAATCCACCAACGTCACCGTCGGTATTGGCTTGAATCCTACCAAGAATCTGAGCATCACCTTGGATTACTACAAAATTGACGTGAAAGACAGGATTATCCTTGGTTCTGAAATTGCTGAAAGCGACACAATGACCCAGCTTTACCAGATTCTGAAGGACAACGGCATCGTTGCTGCGAGCTTTTTTACCAACGGTATCAACACGACCACAAGCGGTATTGACTTCGTAATCAGCAATCGCAATATGCTAGTAGGTCCGGGTAAATTAAACATCAACTTGGCTGGTAATTTTGTCTTAGAGAATGCCTTGGACGGAGATGTTCAGAACCCAGCCATCTTGGAAGGAACTGGCAAAACTATTTTCGATGCAACGCAAGAGGCATTATTGCTTTCTTCCCGCCCAGAGTACAAGGCTGTTCTCGGATTCGATTACAATATTGGCAAATGGTCATTTTCGTTGAACAATATCTTGTTCGGCCCGACTACTTTCCGCCAAGCTGGTCTTGACCCGAACCTGAAAACGGTTTTCCAGCCTAAAATTGTCACTGACTTGGGCGTCAATGTAGAATTGGTGAAAAACCTGAACTTCGGATTGACCATTCAAAACCTGCTCAACGTGCTGCCAGAATACAAATTTGAAGCACTGAACGCAGATGGTCAGGCAATCATCAATGATAAAGCCGCACTAGCCGTTCAAAGGAACTACATCACCTTCAACAATCGCTACCACATCCTCACGTATGATGGTTCACACTTCAGCCAATTGGGAACAACTTTGGCTGCTAACTTGACTTTGAAGTTTTAGTTTTGTTCAAAATAAATTACAAAATGGTCGGCTTCTCAACGAGGTCGGCCATTTTTTTTCAATGGCTAGATTGAGCTTAAGCGGCCAAACGGTACGTTTTTTGAAAAAAGCGGGGTATCCTTCCAAATTTGGCAGTAAAAAAATCGAAACTGCACAGCCTTTTACCCGTTCTTTGCTGGAACAATCCCCTGTCATTCACACACCCGACGAGATGCTTAGACTTATACTTTCCCTTTTAATGCTGCTTTTTTTGTTGCCAATCTTTGCGCAGCAAGAACCCGCCCGGATTCAAATCATCCCAGATGAATATGCCAAAATCCACCACCAAGGGGAGATGGCAATGCTGAACGGCAAATACAAGGATGCTATTTCCAATTTCAAAAAAGTGCTCAAGCAATTTCCAGATTTTTCACCGGCTCTGCGGAGTGCCGGCGCTTGTTATGAATTGCTGGGCGACTTGGAGGAGGCTTCACAGTACTATGGAAAAGCATTGGAGAAAAGCCCCAATTTCTCCCGGGCACTTTATTTTGAATGCGGTAAAATCTACTACCAACGTGGCCAATACGAACAGGCGTTGAAGTATTTTGAAAAGTTTGACAGCTTAAAAAACGTCCCAGCCGCCATGTTTGCCTACAATGGTTTGGAAGAGAGGAAAATCGAAGAAAGCTATTACGCACAGTTGGAAAACAACTTGCGCTCCTGTCATTCAGCCACGGATTCACTTCAGTTTTTGAATATCAAATCCGTCGAAAACCTTGGCTCCGCCATCAATAGCAGCGGCGATGAATACTTCCCGTATCTCACCAACGACGGCAACACCATTTATTTCACCAATCGCAAAAACCAAGATTCAGATGAAAACCTGATGATGGCAGCCCGGCCAAGGGGCGACTGGAAATCGGCAGAATCCGTCAGTGAATTCAACACAAACTTCAATGAAGGCATGGTCACAATGGTGCGGGATGGCCGCCACCTGTTCTTCACTGCCTGCCAACGACCAGACGTGCAAGGTACTTGCGACATTTGGGAAGCAGTGACCGATGGCCGTCAAATCACTCAAACGAATCCGCTGGAGGGTATTGCCAACAGTGAGGCTTGGGAATCGCAGGCTAGCATCAGCTGCGATGGCAATACGCTTTACTTCGCAAGTAGTCGGGAAGGCGGGCTGGGCGGCACGGATATTTGGATGAGCCAAAAAGATGAGAAGGGAAAATGGGGTGCTGCGCAAAACCTTGGGCCAAGCATCAACACGGCTGGCGATGAAGAAGCGCCTTTTATTACCAATGATGGAAAGGTTTTGTACTTCTCATCCACAGGCCACCTTGGCTTGGGAGAGCAGGATATTTTTGTTTCAAGAAAAGACGCAGGTGGTTCATGGGGATTCGCTCGCAACCTCGGAATGCCCGTCAATTCTGCCTACCGGGAGCTTGGCATTTTCCTGACTGCCGATGGCAAATCCGGCTATTTTGCCTCCAACCGCAAAGGTGGAAAAGGCGGCATGGATATTTACAAATTTGACTTGCCAGACCAATTGGCAAGCGACCCCATCACCTACGTGGAGGGTTATGTGCGGGACTCCATCACGCAAGTGCCCATTGCTTGCGTCGTGATGGCGGAAGGACATTTGCCCATCAAAACAGCCGATGATGGCCGTTTTTTCCTTTGCCTTCGGGCAAATGAAACGCTCAAAGTCGAAATACGGGCGGATGACTACCATGCCTACAAGCATCAATTTGAGATACCAAAATGGGAGAACCGAACAGCTTATCACTTGAATCTGCCACTAGACCCATTGTTCCGACTGCCTACCTATAATCCTGATTTATTAGTGGAAAAAGGTGTCGCAATGCCCGCCAAAAACCCGACGAATGAAGTGCACCAAGAGATACTCTTCGATTTCAATAAATCTGATTTGAAACCAGATGATGTGGAGAGGTTGGAAGCTTTTTTCAAAGATTCCTTCAATGGAAAGACCATTGAGAGCATAGAAATCGTTGGATACGCCGATGAGGTTGGTTCTGAGGATTACAACCTCGCTCTTTCCGAAAAAAGGGCAAAAGCCATTGGCGTTTTGTTGAAAAACAAAGGTTTAAAAATAAACAAGGTTTATATCCAAGGCAAAGGCGAAAGCAAGGATGGCCGACCAGATTGGCAAAACCGAAAAGTGGACGTTGTCGTAAAATTGGCCAAATAACGGAATCGTAAATCAGCCATTTAATGACAATTGGCTTTCCGTTTTCGATATACTTTTGTCCCAGTTTTTAACTCAAAAATTAAGAGACAGACCATGACTAGCAAAATATTTTCGATACTCCTTTTGGGCGCTTTAATTGTTGCCGCTTGCGGTAACAAAGACGGCGATGATACTTTTTTCCCAGATGCTCCGACCAATCCCGACAAGGTGAAATTGTTGGAACTCGTGAACGATTTCCGTTCAAAAGGCGAAACCTGTGGTGGAGGCAGTTTTGTAGCCGCAGGGGCTGTTACTTGGAATGATACGCTTGCCATTGTAGCAAAAAAGCACTCGGAGGACATGCTTGCCAATAACAAACTCAACCATACAGGCACGGATGGGTCTCATGTTGATGACCGCATCGAAGCAGCGGGCTATGTATGGGGCAACTATGCCGAAAACCTGTTGAAAGGAGGTGCCACTGAAGAGGAAGCCATCAAGGCTTGGCGGGAGAGTACGTCTCATTGCGAGAACCTGATGGATCCAAAAATCACGGAAATTGGCGTAGCCACTGCTGGCCCATATTGGACGATGGTGCTCGCAAGTCATTGATTTTCAATGCTTTTTTTATAAAACCTTTAACAGGGAAAACCAAAACCACATTTCATTGCGTATGTTTTAATGATTCACTAAAACAGCGACAATGAAATTATTAGCAGCCTTATTTCTTACTTCGAGCCTCATGTTGGCAGCAGCTTGCAACCAAGCCAAAACCTCGAATATCCCCGCCGAAACCAACCAACCTTATGTCCTCAACGTAAAAGGCGACACCATTCCAAAAGTCGTAAAAACGGAGGCCGAATGGAAAGCCGAACTACCACCAATGGAGTATTCTGTGCTTCGTGAAGCGGCTACGGAAAGGCCATTCACAGGAAAATATTGGGACAATAAAGAAGTAGGCCGATACTACTGCCGTGCCTGCAATTCCCCGCTTTTCGATTCTGACACCAAATTCGATGCTGGCTGCGGTTGGCCGAGTTTCTTCAAGCCCGTCAATGATTATGCGATAAAGGAAATCAAGGACAGTTCTTTGGGAATGGTTCGCACGGAGATTCGCTGTGCGGTATGTGACAGCCACCTTGGCCATGTATTCGATGATGGACCGCCGCCGACTGGCCTGCGTTATTGCATGAACTCAGCATCCATGCGGTTTGAGAAGCAGTAAATGGTCATATTGGGTAAAGTACGCTAGAAAGTGAATTACTAGCTAGCCTATTCACTTCCTACTTAAAGGTGCTATTTGCGCCGCTTTTGTCATCGCCGA
>JBGSWN010000022.1:0-50232 GCA_041752395.1 Saprospiraceae bacterium
CCGTTCTTTTTTATCTTTGTGCTGTGACAACTTGGGCAAAATAGGTACATAATTCTTGAGTTTTGTCACTCCAAAGTTATGTCTTTGCCTCGGTTGTCTCTTTTTTTGTCACAGCATTACATCTGATACACCGCCAAAAAATCTTCACTTCAAATTGCAATTGAAACTTTAGGCAGTTATGATAACAAAGAACTTTTGACTTCCAAAATGATTCAAGAATTAAAAGACAAGGGTGTTAAACAATTTGCAATTTACCATAGCTTAAACAATAGGAAATATTTTGAAAAATATTATAACCCTTCAGGTGAACAAGTAGTAAAATTACTTTCTTTAGATTCTTTAAAGAAAAAAGGTCAATCTGAGATAATTTTAGAATCAATCGAAAGGTTTTTTCAGTCAAGATTAAGTGACAAATTAAGCTTGATTGAAGTAATTAAATACGTAATCAAAGACACTTCAATTAAAAGTCCTACTATATATAAAATAATAAGTCAAAATCCTCATGAACTGCTGAAGTCTGAAGTCAATGGAACGGTATGGCTTTCTTACAAATCACAAAAATTCAATTTAGAAAGCAAAAAACCATCTGAATGGACTGAAATAAAAGATGCTTTGAACAGAGAAATAGAAGAAATATTCAAAGATACTCGGCAACCTGTATACAATGTTTCTTTGCTTGAAATTTTAGAATTATTCAAAAAAATTATTGATTATCAAACCCCTGAAAATGATTTAAATGGATTAGGCGAACAACTTTGGAAAACTTTATATAAGTTTTATCATTCAGCAAATGACAGAAATGATATTTTAAATGCTTTTAAACAATTAAGCACTAGTCTCGATCCTTTTTTACAGAAAATTCTATATTTAATCGATACTTCCAAATACCTAACTTTGAAATCAAAAAAATCAGGTCTTGGAAGTTTTATCAAAGAATTAAACAAATTAGACGACAAAGAATTTCGTTACAAAAACCACATAAAAGACGTTCCAATATTTAAGTTTTCAAAACATATGTTTGCTGCTTACAATTCAAGGAATCAGATAACACATTTGGCAAAAAAATGGAGTAAGAGAGATTTAATTGATAATTTCACAAGTACATTAGTTGTCTTTGTATTCGCAACTTTCGAATATCAAAATGAATTGGAAAAGGCAATTAAAATCTGATTCTTTAATGAAATACCCGCTAGCTCAAATTCTTCTCAATTGTCCCCGTTTGCGCAAGTATTCTACCCGCCAATCCCAGCAGTCACCAAGTCCTTGCCAAACACCTACTGTTCCAGCAAGCATCCAGCGCAGCGGCACTTGCGGCAAGCCTGCTACCTATATCACAAGCGCCACTTCGCCCAGCTCGTCCCCATTCCTCAACATCCCCCTTCCCTAGTTCTAAAGCGATACGATTGCTTAAAGCAATCGTATCGCTCCGTTTCCTTCACTCCTTCACCTGCACCGACCCACTTCAAACATCGCCTTCCTCCATCCCATCCAGCCAGATTTGCAAGGTAGCAGTCCGGGTATTTGTCAGGTCAATTAAGTAAATGGACTGGCACATGGGGAGTACGCTCCCATATTCCGAGGGGGTGGCTGGGTATTTCATCTTCAGCTCTGCATCCCGGAATTGTATCCATAGTCGCTGGGCAGCTTTCAGGTTTTTGAGGAAGGCCGTATCCGAGGCGTACTTTTTCATGACCTTTTTGTACACGCTGTTGAGTGCGGCATCCGCCTTTTTGTAATCATTGGCAGCCTCGGTGTTCATTTCAAGCTGCGTTTGCCCGTACATGCCGCCCGCCAAAAGCAGGAAAATTGCGCAAAATAGATGCTTCATGGATGATTGATTTTTTGGGTGCTAAGGTAGGAAGGGGGAATGGTCAATTTTTGAAAATTTGTCAATCCTTAGTTTCCCAGAACCAAACAAGGACTAATGGATAATCCTAGTTTTGCCAAAATTTGCGGTCTTGAACCGTAAACAAACATCAAAAACAACGACATGAGCCAAGAAAAAGCCGGTGATTTTAGCAGGATGCTGGCAGGTGGCTTGGTAGCACCTGACGACCCGATGATGCTTAAGGCGTGGGAATTTGTTGCTAGGGCAATTCAGCTATCCGTGGCACTCAATGCCTCCACCAATATTGACCAAATCAGGGAGCGGCTGGGCGAAATAATCGGGGCGGAAATAGACAAGAGCACCACCGTGTTCGTTCCTTTCCACACGAATTTTGGGCGGCACATCCAACTGGGCAAGCGGATTTTCATCAATCATGGCTGCTCCTTCCTCGACCTTGGTGGCATCGTCATCGAAGACGATGTGTTGATTGGCCCCATGGTCAGTATCATTTCCGAAAACCATCCGATAGACCCTACCCAACGCAAAACACTCGACCTGAAATCGGTCACGATTAAGCGCAACGCCTGGATTGGAGCCAATGCGACGATTTTGCCGGGCGTTACCATCGGTGAAAACGCCATTGTTGCGGCGGGCGCAGTCGTCACGCAGGATGTTCCCGCAGATACGATTGTCGGCGGAGTTCCGGCGAAGTTTATCCGAAAAATTCAATGAATCAGTCCATCCTTCAATCCCTCAACCTCATTTCGATTTCCGTCAGGCCAAGGTCCATGTTAATGCTTTCTAGCACTGATTTTTGGTAAGTATAGGCTGATATTCGCCCCCTGGAATTCATTTTTTGGTAGGTGCCGGACTTGTTCTTTTCAATACTGTCGAACACGCCCTTTTCCTCCGAGTAGGCATTGAGGAAACCTTTTGGTTCGTCGAACATCATGCGGGCAGCCGAGTAGCTGATATCCCCGTTGATGGTCTTTTGTACCTTGCCGTTCTTGGAAAACTGGTAACTACTGCCCACCCGCTTGGTGGAGGTATTTGCATAGGGCTTGTCGTTCAGCATAATGTCCACGGTCGAAGCTTGGAGCAACTTGCCTTTGTAGGTTGATTTTATGGTAAAACTTACCTCCACGGTGGCTACCAATTTTGCCACGACATTTGTGGTGTTCAGGTAAACCGTCTGGTCGCCGTCCACTTTTTTGGTCGCCGTCAACATGCCTATCACCTCCCCTTTTCTGTAAATATCGTACGCTAATGTTTCCGGCGCACCCGGCAAATACATTGCCCAAATCAATGGCATCAAACTCATCATGACATGGCTCATAATAGGCGTTTCTTATAAAACACGCAAGCTGAAAAGTAGTTCTGGCAATCCTTTATTTCTGTCAACGGTGTGACCAAAGTCATAAGCGATGATATAAGCCCCTTTAAAAAGGGCGCTATATTTGGTGTAATTATGGGCATATTAATCGCCATCATGACCGATTCCTATTGGTTTTCGACGACGCATTTTTCAACGATATTAAACCCGTGCTGGCCGATATAGCCGCTGCGGGACTGACGGTCGGCATCATGGGTGGGGTGATAGGTTGGGTGTTGGGTTATGCATGATATTTGAAGCTATTAAAGTTTATTGAATAACTGCTTGTAGTTTCTCTCCCGCAGATTTCACAGATTTACGCAGATTTTCCGAAGGAAAAATCAAAAGGTATCTGCGTAAATCTGTGAAATCTGCGGGAGTATCTTTGCGGCGAAGTCGCTATCATCACAAAAATCAGCTAGTTATCAAAAAGACAATAAAGCAAAATAGCATGTTCAGCATCACAAAACCCAGTCTCGACGACCTTCCCATCCTCACCGAAATGGCCCGAAAAACCCTCTGGGAATCGCATGGCCACAGCGCCGCCGCCGAGGATATGCAGGCTTACTTGGACAACAAGGTCACGCAGGAAGCCCTGTGGGCCGAGTTGCTCGACGAACGAAACAGCTTTTATTGGATAAACTACGATGGCCGCCCAGCGGGCTACTCCAAAATCATCCTTGACTGCCCTCTGGAAAGTATCCCCGAACAGAACGTCACCAAGCTGGAACGGCTCTACCTGCTCCAAGAATATCACGGCCTGCAACTGGGCCAACGATTGTTTGACCATAACCTACATGTCGCAAAAGCCGCAAACCAGGCGGGCATGTACCTGTACGTCTGGACGGGTAACCATCGGGCCGTCGCTTTTTACCAAAAGAATGGCTTTGAGGTCATCGGCGAGGGGCTTTTCAAGCTATCGGAACGGCATTCCAATCCGAACCATGTGATGTTTCTTCAATTTTGAAATAGGTGGGAAGCCATTGTAGGTATGGGTTATTGAATCAGGATAGGTATATATTTAAAAGGCTTAAACCAAAGCAAAACTCAATTCGCTTATTTGGCGAAATAATCGGCGGTGGGAAGTACCGCCTCTACCACTACGTTTTTGTTCTTCCCAATCACAAATTCGCTGAGGCCAAAGTGGCGCTTGTTCTTTCGGTTCCAGTCGTAGGTATAGCCCAATTGTGTGAACGGATAGCGGCTGTAAAGGTCGTTGCCAGAAAACGAAGCCCTCGCTTGTGCCAGCAACCAGCTCAGGTTTTCGCAGTCGAGCGGAGTGCCATCGGGGATTGTCAGGTCGCAGCTGTTGTCGCTCACATCCGTGTCAGCGCAGGGGCGCACGAGGTCTTGCGGGCGCACCCAGAATAGCACGAAGACTTTCTTATTGGCATTTGGCGGCAGGCCAAGCAATTGATGGAGGCGCTTATCGAGGGGTTTTCCCTTTTGAAATCGGCGCTTTTCCCCTTTTAGCCATTGCTTCATATCTGGTTCTGCCGTCACCCAGATGGGATATTTGGAGGTATTATAAAAGCCTGATTTGGGGTCGTTTTTGTAATAATCACCTTTGTCCTTCCAAGAAGACATCAGTAAATATTGCTCTCCGTTAATTTCTTTCCAAATCAGGTTTCGGTTTTCATTGGAAATCATGGTGAGGCTCGTGGAGCGCTTTGCCTCGGTAAGTTGTGAGGAATCAATCAGCGCTTTTTTGTAGAGTTGTTTGGTGCAACTAGGCGTCAATGCTGTCAAACTCACCAAAAGCACGAGGCAATAAAAAGGGTTTTTGCTGTTTTTCATAAGGAAGATATATTCGGTTAAATTTAAAACCCAAAGGTGGTTTACTAACACGATTTAATGAAGACAATTTTTACAAAACAGAAATTTTACCCAATTCTTCTTCGGAAAACTAGGCAGAACGAATATTGTTTCCCATTTTTGCCTTCCGAATCAAACATCGCCATTCAAATTTGGCGGAAAACAAACATCCTTTCAAGGCGGTTTTTCAGCCAAATCACTTAACCTAAGCCCGTCCAGTAATCTTCTGTACCTGTGCCATTATTGGTCAAAGTCGTACTATTTTTTTATTGTTATTAAATCGTATTTCCATGAAAAAGAAGACCCTCCAAATGCGGCAATTTTCGCTCTTGCTTTGTTTTATTGTGGCCGGCGTTTCCTCGCTTTTTGCGCACAATTCCCAGCCTCCAACACCTGAAATTGGCATCGCTCAAGTCACCGATGCCTCCTGCAACGGCACTTCCACAGGCAGCATTTTGCTGGAAGTGACGGGCGGCGCACCACCATACTCCTTTGTTTGGAGCAACGGTGGCAATGCCAATCCCCTTGCCAACATCCCCGCAGGCGTGTACAGCGTCTCGGTCAGCGATGCAAACGGGGAAACGGCTTACCTCGCCGAAATCGTGGTGGGAGAACCCGACCCGCTCTCCGTCACCACGTCCATCACCCCGCCGCCGTGCTATTACGACAACGGGACGGTGCTGATGACCGTTACGGGCGGCACACCGATTTTCGGGCAATATTATGTGTCAAAATTCGGCACCGACCCGCTCGTACTTCGCCAAATGCCCTTCCAGTTTTCGGCGCTGCCCGGCACGCACACCGCCATCATCGAAGACGACAACGGCTGCCAAACTACCTACGTTTACACCGTCATAGCCCCACCGACCATCGTTTTTTCTCCTTCGGTAAACAACGTGTCCTGCTTCGGTGGCAGTGACGGGAGCATTCTTTTCGATGCAGCGGGCGGCACAGGTTCCCTCGAATTTTCCATTGACAATGGCGCAAATTATTCCTCCAACCCCCTCTTCGAAAACCTCCCAGCAGGCACCTACCTGCTGCGGGTACGTGATGCCAACGGCTGCGTGACCCCCGACCTGCCGCTGAACCTGGACCAGCCTTTTACCCCGATAAATGCAACAGCCACGGGTATTGTGGCCTCCTGCTTTGGTATCAGCGACGGCGGCATTTCCGTCAGCGTGGCCAATGGAACGGGCACACCGGGCTACCAGTTTTCGTTCGACGGCAGCAGCTGGGAAGACCCTGACCCCGGTTTTACCAACCAAAAAACCTACACGGGCTTGCTCGGCGGCTCATCGCACAACATCGCCGTGCAGGATGCCCACGGCTGCCTCCTCGACCTCGGCGCTGTGGCCGTGCCGCAGCCAGCGCAATTGACCCTTAGCGCAGTGCTGACCACCCCGCCGCCCTGCTTCGGGGAGAGCGGAGAAGTCACCGTCAACGTTGCCGGAGGCACCCCGCTCCAACCTAGCGGCGGCTACAATGCCTATATCAATTACTCGCCCTTCGGGCTTCAATCGCCCACTTACAGCTTCGCTGCAAACGGCTATGTGGGCAATTATTTTATCCAAGCCACTGACGCCAACGGCTGCCTGGCGGAAACCTCCGTCACGGTGACGCACCCGCCGTTCCTCTACGCCGATGCCGCTGTGGTGGCCCCTGCGGAATGTCCCGGCGGCTTTGGCACGGTGCATATCAACGCCTACGGTGGAACAGCGCCTTACATTGGCGCTGGCGACCAGCCTGCACCGGAAGGAAATAGTACCCTGACCGTGACGGATGCCAATGGCTGCACCACCATTGTGACCGTTGACGTAGCCCCCGGCATGGATGAATTGCCACCCGTAATCACCTGCCCCGGTATGGTAGAAGTCGGTACGAACGCTGGCTGCACGGCGGTTGACGTGGCTTTGGGCGATGCCTTGGCAAGTGATAATTGCACGACTTATCCCAATATCACCAACGATGCACCGTCCAGTTTTTTGCTCGGTGAAACGACCGTCACTTGGACTGCCGACGACGGCAACGGCAACTCGGCCACTTGCACCCAGTCAGTGGTTGTCAGCGACGACGATGCACCGAGCCTCCTTTGCCCGACGGGATTTAGCCTCACAGCGCAGGCGGGTATTTGCGGAGCAAACGCCTACTGGGAATCGGCGGTCGCAAACGACAATTGTGGTTCAGCCAACCTGATTGTTACCCATGCCATCGGCAGTTTTTTCGATTTGGGAACAACGACCGTCACCTACACCGCTACCGATGCAGCGGGCAATCCGGCCACTTGCAGCTTCGTAATAACCGTGCTGGCGGCCACTGAAATCTGCAACGGCGTTGACGACGATTGCGACGGTGTAATTGACGAGGGCGCTTCGCAAACTTGGTATTTCGATGCGGACGGGGATGGCTTCGGCGACAACAGCCAACCAACCTACACGGGTTGCACCCCGCCGAACAACCAGTATGCCCCAGTCGGTGGCGACTGCGAACCCTACAATCCGAGCATCCACCCCGGAGCAACGGAGGTCTGCAACTGGCTTGATGATGATTGCAACGGCCTTGCGGACGATGGCCTCACCTTCATTGCCTACTACGACGACAACGACGGGGACGGCTACGGCGAATATTTTATCGGAAACCACTGCACACCCCCGGCGAACAGCGCCACCGTTCCCGGTGATTGTAATAACTGGAACGCTGCCATTCATCCCGGCGCAACGGAGGTTTGCAACTGGCTCGATGATGATTGCGACGGCCAAATTGACGAAGGTGTGCAGGGCATTTTTTATGCTGATTATGACGGCGATGGCTTTGGTAACGCCAATATCACGGCTGGTGGTTGCTCTCCGCCCAATGGTTTTGTCACCAACAATACGGACTGCAACGATGGCAACCCAAACATCCACCCCGGCGCTGCGGAGACCTGCGATTTTTTGGACAACGACTGCAACGGCCTCGTGGATGATGGCCTGATTTTCCAAACCTACTACGTGGATTATGACAACGACGGCTATGGCGAAGGCCCTGGCGTATTGGCCTGTGCGCCGCCGGGCGGCAACTATCCGTGGGTGTTGCAAGCGGGCGATTGTCACAATTGGAATGCCAATATCCACCCCGGTGCGCCGGAGGTTTGTAATTGGCAGGACGATGATTGCGATGGCCAAACGGATGAGGGAATCGGCAGCACTTGGTACCAAGATGCCGATGGCGATGGCTTCGGAAACCCGGCAGTGACGGCGGTTGCCTGCTTTGCGCCTTGGGGTTATGTCGCCAATAACCAGGACTGCAACGACAGCAATCCGAACGTTCGGCCCGGCGCTACCGAAGTCTGCGACGGGCTGGACAACAACTGCGATGGACTGGTGGACAATGTGCCTTCCGGCAAAGACCTCGTCGTGGCATTCGCTTATGCGCCCGGCTATGCTTCGGCGGGCTCGACCATCAATGTGGGCGGGCAAATCCAGAATTTGCGGAGCACTACGGCTGGCTCGAACAGGGTGCGCTGGTGGCTCTCGAATGACCAAATCCCCGGCAATAGCAACGACTACAGCCCAAGCGCTTGGCGGGTTTCCACCAACAATATCGCTGGCTGTGGCACGAAGGATTTTTCGAAAAATATCCAGCTACCATCTTCGGGCTGGAATGGGGCGAAGTACCTAATTTTCGTGGCGGACGGCCTGTTCAACATTTTCGAAACGAACGAGAACAACAATGTCTGGATAATCCCCATCACCATCGCCCCAGCTGCCAAGGGCGGCGGTGGCAAAAATTTGGCGAAAACGCCGACGGTGACTTTTTACGTAAGCCACCCTGCTAATTCGCTGGTATCCGCTGACCTGCACTGGGTGTCGGATGCGCCAGCGGGCACGCTCTTCGAATTGGAACATGCTTCGGAAGCGGCTGATTATCAAACCATTGCGACGAAGGAGCAACCTGAAGGAACGAGCAGCCGGATGCAAGGCGAACGTTTTGATGGCCTGTTGCCCGGCACCAATTTATTTCGGGTAAAAATGACGCTGCCGACTGGGGAGGTGGTGTTCTCAAACATCGGTGCGCTGGATTATGATGCCAGCTCGGGCTTGCTAATAGCACCCAACCCAAGTGCTGGCCGGATTAGGCTCCGCATGGAAACTTTGGCCGGGAAGCCTGCGCAATTGGTCGTTTCCAATACTTTGGGAATTGAAGTTTTTCGGCAGCCATTCGATGAATTTCCCGAAGGAACAGTCGAGTTGGACTTGACGCAGCTTGGCTTGAAAGATGGCCTTTACAATATCTCGCTGGTATATCTGGGCCGGGCGTTTACGAAGCGGCTGGTGCTGGCAGGGGCGTCGAGGTGACGGTGATTTTACGAAGAAAAAACGCCCGAACTTTATGGTGGATAAGGTTCGGGCGTTTGTTTGGGTAAGATTACTTGCGCAATCGTTTCGGTCGAAACTTACGCTTTTACGAATTTTTGGACTATCGGAGCCTTGCCGTCTTGCTCCACAATGAGGTAGTAAAATCCAGGTGCCAAGCTCGATGTTTCAAGCCGCATTTTATCCACGATTATGCTGCCAGAATGGATGCGCTGGCCCATCCCGTTTACGACATGGAAACTGGAGGCGACGGTAGGTTTAGGCAGTTCCAAATTCAGAAAATCGTGTACTGGATTAGGTGAAAGCAAAAGGTTATGGGCTGCTACATCAGCAGTTGCGGTGGGGTTACAGCTAAAAACTTCATTGCCATCGAATTCGAGCTTATATCCTCCGCCAGATTGCGTAAAATTATTTACCACCATGACGTATTCCTCGTTGGGCGAGCATTGGAGCGCTGCCAAAAAACCGTTGTTGCCATTGCTGCAGCCGGGTAGTTCTTCCGCATCTGTTTCCGTCAAGCTGAGGCCGGTTGGTCCGAGGCAGGGTTGGGGTAGTGGCTGCCCGACGTTTTCACCGGCGGCCATGCAGCGCACCAGGGTTTTGTTCCCGCAATCCCCGGCGGCGTTGAGCTTGAAGATGGCGAAATCAAGGTCGTCTGTCCCATTGTTAGGGGTGAGGACGAATGTGAGGGTGCCAGCTTGCGCAATTTTCCAGTGAAACCAAGTAGTGGCAAATTCTTGAGACAAACAAGTGCTGCTCAGGTCGTCTGTTTGGCCAATTTCGCCCGTAAATGCAACCTCAATGAAGGTGGATTCACAGTAAACTTCCTGTGCGGTTTGGCAATCGTAATGGGTTTGGGAGAAAGCAGCGAAACAAGGGAGTAGCAATAAAATGGTTGCTAGTTTACGTGTTGATTTCATGATGGATAGAATTTGAAAAATTGGTTTAAAAACAGTTCATTTTTAAAGGATTATATGGACGGATTGGAAATTGTTTATGGCTTTATCATTACTTGTAGCCTTTAAAAGTTTGCAATATGCAAGGCCATGTCAGTGCCTTATAGCATCAAGCTTTTACCTGTAGTATCTTTTTGAACAACTCCGTGTCAATCACTTTTACCTTAGGAAATTCAATCTTTTCTAAAATTTTAAAATCCCGGTCGTGGCTCACGATGAAGCTGGCATTACTGGCTACGGCACAATCCACGAATTTGTTGTCGTCCTCGTCTTTAAGCAATCGAAACTTGAAATAGGTGGTTACGAATTCTACATTTGGCAAATTTTCCAATGCTCCCATAGCATTTTCGCTTGCTTCCTCACCCATGTGCTGACCAATAATTTCAGCGTATTCTGCCAGTATCTCAGTTGTCACGCAAAGCACATATTCTCCAGCTTGTAATTTGCTAAAAATCCAATGCAAACGGGAGCGTTCGGATAGGCAAACCAAGAATACGTTGGTGTCGAGTACAACCCTTTCCATACTTTTTATTGGTTTCCTTTCCGAAGTTTAGTGTTTAATAAACGGTCAACATCTTGATCCGTCCAGCCTTTTTCATCCCATGCTTTATTTGCTGCTTCAGTGGTTCTTTTGGCAAAGAATTCTGCCAAGGTTTTGCGCAGTTCTATTAGGCCATTTTCGTCCAGTTCATGGGAAAAGGTCTTCAGGATTTCCAGTTGAGCATTGGTCAATGGTTGTGCTATGGTTTGCATTTTCGTTAAATTTATTTTTTCAAAACATTCATTATTAGAGGTTGCTGGGCATGAATTATTGCCTTTGATTTTTCATGCAATTTAAGGCTTTTTTGAAAATCGAATATCTACAAAATGCAGGAACCAGTATTCCGATTTTGCCATGCTCCCGAGAAAAATTGGAACGGTTGTAATCGTGTGTAGGAACCGACCTTCAAATGGCCGGTTCCTGCTCCTATTTCTCAATCCGCCTTCCTCCCAATCCTCCACAGCACCCAGCCCATGAACGCAAAGAAAGCCACGCCCAGTAGCATAAAGCCTGTCGGACTCATGAATTTTGCGAAGAAATGCTCCTCCAAGTTCACCGTGTTCAATTGCTCGGAAAGCCGCACGGAAAGTATCGCCACGATGACGCCTGCCAGCGCACCGCCTGCCACGAGGCCCGTTGCGAAGAGGTTGCCTTTGCCTAGTTCGTCGTCGCCTTCCACTTTTTCGCCTTTGCGTTCTTTCACCCACTCCACACCGCCTTTGATGGCTCCGCCAATGAAGATGGGGAGCGTCGTGCTAAGCGGGAGGTAAAGCCCCACAGCGAACGACAATGATTTCACCCCGCAAAGCTCCATCGTGATGGCGATGAAAACACCCACCAGCACAAACTGCCAATCAAGGTTGAAAGAAAGCAGACCCTTGATGAGCGTGGCCATCAGCGTGGCTTGCGGAGCGGCGAATTTCTCTCCGATGGCGTGTTGGATGCCTTGCGCCAGCATTTCCGGCGTCGGCGTATCGAGGTATTTAACCGTCAAACCAATGACCACACTGGACACGATGGCTCCGATGAAAAGCGCCAATTGCTGGTATTTTGGCGTTGCGCCGACGATATAACCCGTCTTCAAATCTTGGCTGGTAGCGCCCGCATTGGCAGCCGCCACGCAAATCATGCCGCCGACCACGAGCACCATCGGCTCGTAGGCTTGCCCCGTCCAGCCGATGCCGATGAACACCAGCGCAGTAGCCATGATGGTGGCAATGGTCATCCCGGAAATCGGGTTGTTCGAAGACCCGATGATACCCACGATACGGCTGGAAACCGTTACGAAGAAAAAGCCGAACAGCACCACGAGCACGCCCAGCATGAGTTTGGACAAGATGCCGTCACCTGGAATGATGGGCAGAACGGCCATCATCAGAATCAAACCAAGGCTGCCGAAGCCGACTATTTTCATCGAAAGGTCGTTCTCGGTGCGGGCCACGGCGGTGCCGTCGTTGCGCTCCTTGAGTGCGCCCATGCTTTCCTTGAAGGAGGAAACGATGGTTGGAATCGTTTTCAACAAAGTGATAAAACCACCTGCCGCCACTGCACCTGCACCCACCTGTCGCACATACGCCCGATAAACTGCCGAAGCCGTGTCAGCGAAAACATGTGCTGTGGGGTCCCAGCCGCCGGGACCACCAGCGGTCACGATGTCTTTCAAATAGCCGAGTTTTATCAGTTGCTCCGCAATGATGTCTGGTGGCACGAGTGTCGCTAAAAGTGGAATCAAGCCAAGCCAAGCCAGAACGCCACCAGCTACCAGTACCCCAGCGATTTTAGGCCCGATGATGTAACCAACGCCCATGTACTCCGGCGTGATTTCACCGCTGATGGTAGCGGCGGGGAAGTATTTGTTGGCCATCGTCGTACCGAATGTCGGCACCTCCGAAATGACGTGAAAAATCTTTTGCAGCAAGGCGTAAGCAAACGCAAATCCAAGCCCCTGATAGGCTGTCTTCGCAAATGAGCCGCCTTTGTCGCCAGCGATGAGCACTTGGGCGCAGGCCGTTCCCTCGGGGTAGGGCAAGTTCTCATGTTCCTTCACGATGAGCGAGCGCCGCAGCGGAATCATCATCAACGTGCCTAGGATGCCGCCAAGTACTGCCAGTGCAAAAATCGTCCAGTAGCGGAAGTACTGGTCGCCCACAGCCGGGTCGCTGAGGAAAAGGAAGGCGGGCAGTGTAAACACCACGCCCGCTGCGATGCTCTCACCTGCCGAGCCAGTGGTCTGGATGATGTTGTTTTCAAGGATGGTGGTCCCGAAGAATTTTTGCCCCAAGGAAATGGCCAGCACGGCGATGGGGATGGAGGCGCTGACGGTGAGGCCCGCTTTGAGCGCCAGATAGACCGTGCTCGCCCCGAAGATGATGCCGAAAATGGAGCCCAGAACGACGGCCTTCACGGTGAATTCCTTCACGCTGCCGTTCTCGGAAGCGATATAGGGTTTGAATTTTTCTTTCATGCTTTTAAAGTTTGATTATAGTTGGTTCGATTGCTCGGCTAATGTATGCCAAATGATTTTTATGGCGAAGAAAAGTCTGTCGGGCGCTTCTCAAAGGCCGTTTTCATGGGGCATAAAAAAAATGGAGCAGCGGGATGCTGCTCCATTTTCTATAATTAGATGACAAAACTTTAGGCCGGCATTATTGGGTTAGCTTGAAGTTGAAATTGCTATAGCCAATAACCCAATAACTCAATGCCCCAATCACTTTGCAGCCATTGGTTCGGCCACCAATTTTATCTTCAGTTTGACCATGTCGTCAATCATTTTCTCTTTCACCGTACCGATGATGCCGGAGCTGTACTTGATGTCCCACTCTGTCCGGTTGATGGAAAATTCTGGGGTTTCCACGATGACTTTTCCACCTTCGGTGCGCATATTGAACGGAATGCGGATGGGCTTCGAAATGCCCTTCAGCGTCAGCGGGCCCGCCACAATGTTTTTTGCACCAGAAGGTTCATCGTTCACAGGCGTCGTGCTGCCGAACTCGAAATTACCCGTTGGGAACTTAGCCACAGCAAAAAAATCGTCGGCTTTCAAATGGCCTTCCAGCTTGCCTTTGTCCTCACCTTCAAGGTCTGTTGCCCTGAGTGAGTTCATGTCAATAACCATTTTGCCACCGGTAATATTGCCTTGGTTCAGGTCAAGTTCGCCGCTTTGAAGCTTGAGCGTTCCAGTATGCGAAGAACCCGTCGGTTTGGAGCCAACCCATTCTACCACACTGTTTTCGAGGCTGACGGTGTACTTGCCAGAGACTGACGCATCAAGTGTTTCTGCTGGCAACATGCCTGCGGATTCTTCTGCTGCGGCAGCATTTTCAGTAGATGGTGCATCCTTGCAGGCGGTGAAGCTGATTGCGAGGAATGCTAGAAAGTAAATTGCTTGCTTTTTCATTGAATAAATGATGTTTGTGTTAAAAATGGTGAATTAAGACTAGCTACCAAAATCATAAGAACTATAATGATTTGGCGTGAACGGTTAAAATGGATTTTTAAATAAGGGTAATGGCGATTGAATCCATCTTAAATAAAAGTCAAAAAAGGACATTTTTTTGGACTTGGCATTAAGTTGGAGTAACATTGGCGAATAAACCACCAATGCGCCAACAAGTTCGTTTTTCCTGAAAATTGAACGCCTATGAAGACGACCATTTTAGTCCTTTTTCTTGTCTTCGCAATGTCTGCACCTGCATTTGCGCAGCAGTTTTCCCTTGGTTTTCAAATCATCGGCCTTTCTATTCATTTGAAAAAAAGCAAAAACAAGAACCTGTTCAAAGGTAAAATCACGCAAAACGGCAGGGTAGTGGTCAACGGCGGCGTCCTCTTCACCGCCCGCTACCACGTGAACGACCACTGGGGCTTCCAAGCCTCACAGGCGCTGGTGGCGAGGGACTGCTCTGGCCGATTCCTCGGCATGTCGCACGTCGGTGTTTTCGGTTCAAAAAACAATATTTGGGACTCCCGAAATAGTTTGGACATCAGCTTTGGCCCCATGTTTTTTTACCGTCAAAACTGGGCGCTGCTGCCCGGCTACGTGAACGAGGGCCTTTTCAAAATCAGCGACAACCAGCAGTGGATGACCAAGTTCGTCTGGCACGGTGGCATGGTCTCTTGGCGTCACCAATTGGAACCCAACCGTTACTTCCAGCTCGATATGCTGCCGGGGTTTCCAGAACTGATTTCATTGGGGCCGGGCATGTCTTTCATGCAGGCGGTGAGGAAGTGACCTCATTTCACCACCACTTTCTCCGTCCAAACCACCCCATCTTTTTCCATTTTCAAAAAATAAAGCCCAGCCGAAATGCTCGACGGCAGCGGCAATCGGCTCATTGCGCCAGCTGAAACTACGTCAAGCGGCCATGCTGCCACAGCTTGCCCTGTGCTGCCAAACAAGGTGAAATTAGACTGACCTGGCTCGTCCATTTTTACCAAAATAAAATCCGAAACTGGGTTCTCGATAACGCTGAAACCGGACTTTGCCAGCCTAGCCTCTCCCACCGAATTGATGATGGCAAGTGGCCCTTGGCGATACTCCAGACCGCCACCCGTTTGATAAATCAAGTGAAAAACACCGTTCGCAAATTGCAAATCGGGGTATTTCTGGTTGCCGGGCATTTGGGTCAAATTGGTGAGCGGGTAGGTCGTCAGCCCCTCTGCGCCGCTGGTGGAAAAGCTGTAGAGCACCTCCCCCGCATTTGCCCCAAAACCCGATTCCTCCCAGACCACGCAGAGTGTGTCGCCGCTGCCAGCAATGGATGGGAAACTCTGGAGGGAGGCAGCATTGGTGGCCGGAAAGTCGAACTGCCAGCCTTTTTCCATTGTGCCGCCATGCAGCGTGGCGCCATAAATCCGCCCAAGGCCAGTGGCACCACTCATCCAAACTGCGAGCAGGCTGTCGCCGCCGATTTTGTGCAAACGGGGCCCGCTGATGGGGCAAGCGTTCAGTAACCAGTCGGTGTCGTCTACGTCCGTAGCGGTGGTGAAACTGGTGGCGGCGTCCGTGCTGCGGCTCACCCAGATGTCCCGCAGGTTATCGTTGTTGTTCCGAAAAACCAGCCAAACCGAGTCGCCGGAAACGGCCATTTCCGAAGGGCAGCACTCGCAGACATACTCACCGTCGGCTGGGTCGCTGGCCACCACGGGCGGTAGGAAACTTGCCCCGCCATCCTGCGAGCGAATGACGATGTAGCGGGCATTGGTCTCCGTCGCCAGCTCCCGAATGACGCTCACGATGGGGTTCCCCGATCCGTCCACGGCCACGGAGGCGAGGGTCGTCCAGTCACTGGCCGGCGGGTCGAAAACAGAGACGGGCGGCAGAAAGCTTTGACCACCATCATCGGAGCGCAGTAGGTGAACCCCTGCATCGAAATTTTCAAAAACGATGAAGATATTATTGCCGGATACGGCCATGCCCAAGCCGCCAAAACCGTAGATGTCGGGCGTGATGCCGTTGGTGCTGATTTGGGTTGGTGCTTCAAAGCTATCGCCCGTTTTTCGGGAAAAATAGATTTTTGGACTGCTGCCGGATTTGCCCCAAACAGCCACGACTTCGCCACTGGCCAAGATGCCCAGTTTTGGGCTGGAAGCCCCAAAAGTTGAAGTGGAAACGGAGATGGAAGTTGCCCAGGCGATGTCTGTGTTTTGGGCATTTGTTTGCTGCGCAAAAAGGCAGGCAAATATTGCGACAGCAAGCGTTTTGCGTGGTCGTAAAAAGGTGTTCCGTGTCATTGCGAATGAATTTTCGGTGAAAGTTTATTCGTAAATGTACTCAAAACAACCAATATCGGGCATGGCTGGGTCACGTTCTGTGCCTATTAGGTCAAAGCCAATACCGAGTATTGGCAAGGCTTTTTGCTCCGCAACGGACAGGGTGTCCAGGTGGTAATCGTCCTCGTTTACACTGACAAAAAGCGCATCTTGCGAGCTTGGAGTCAAGCATTCGTTGCAATGGTCGAAGAAGTCGGGGTAGCCCATGACAGGGTCTAATAATTGGTCCACCCGCACGATGCAGTGGTCAAGTGCGTATTGCAGGTAAAAAGGATTATCATTCGAAAAGTCCGAAATGGTGATTTCATCCCGTTTTGAGCCGTAGATGATGCAGTTGGCGAAATTAACCACGAGCGGATTTAAATAGACATTGGTACAAACTTCGTCATCGCAAATGCCATTGCCCATGCTCAGTGCGGCAGCGTCCGTGCCGTAATTGGCGAAGGTGCAATAAGTGAAATCGTAGTTGCCTCCGTAGGCCAGTTGCACGGCATTGGTTCCGTTGTTGTAAAACAGGCAGTTTTCCGCCTGCACGCTTGAATGAAAGGCAAAAAGCCCAACGCCGGAAGTGTTGAATACCTGCACGTTTTTCATCGAAAGCTCCGCAGAGGAGTCCACATAAATTCCGAAAAGTGAGTTTTTGATGATGGCATTTTCGATGACATGCCCACTGCTGCCCGCCCCGAAAATGATGCCCGTCCACTGTCCGTCAGCGTCCTGAAAATCCCCCTCCAATCGGTCGCCTTCAATGATGACGGGGTCTTCCACGGTGCCCTGCACGTTCAGCCGCCCATTTTGCAAAAAGAAAAGCCTACCCGAATTGTAGATAATAGTCTCGTTGTTGGTTGGGTCAATGGTTCTGGAAAGCCCGCCGTGGACGTGGATTCTGGCCCCGGCAGGCAGGGTCAGGGTGCAATTGTCGAAGGCCACGACACCGTAGAGGACGTAAGGTTTTGGGTCGTCCCATATCACTTCACCACCAGCGCAGGAGTAGAGGGTGATACTGTCCCGTGACCAGCGGTTTGGGATATAATTGGCGTTTTGACCGAAGGCTTCGAGGGTCACATGCTGCACGTTGCCGTTGGTTTCAAAACGGATGGAATCATAGACAAAAAATGGGCTGGAAGAAAGCGGCTCATCGGGGTTTATTTTCACTTCCACGAAGACGTAAATCGAGTCGTTCGGGTAAATGACCACGTCTTCATGCTGGTCGCCTGGTACGCCGTCCACGTTCAGGTTGAACTTAGATTGCTGATTGCCAACGAGTTGTATCTTTGAAATGCGGATACTCTCGCTGTGGCGGTTGTACACCCGGATGAAACGGGTATCGCTGCCCAGCTCGGTGAACACGGTATCGAAGCGCAGGGTATCCACCGAAAACTCCAGTTTGTCGCCGCTGGACGAGGTGAACTTATCCTCTTTTCGGCAGGCGGTGAGCAGGAACAGCAGGAGCGTGGTGGCTAGTAGCAGGTATTTCATGAAATGGTCATTAAGTCATTTGGCCCATTGGGCTGTCATTTGAAAGTCATTGTGGGTTAACGAAGAAAACTAAGTTTTGATTTAGGCCGGGCAAAATTATTGGAAATTGGGAGACTGGCCGACAGTTGAAAAAATTAGAAAAAAAGCATTAGAAAAAATTGACTGTTATCGGATATGGTTTTATCTTGCCAATCAATTTTATCAAGCCACTTTGGCATCCACACCTTCAACCCAAAAAGCCGCTCTCACCACTTTCTTTCTGATTAATTCAAGACTGCTCCATCCGCAAGATTCTTTTTAACTACTAAAGGAAACTTAGTTTTTGCGCATGTTCATCATGTGTAATTGGCTGTTTAATATTCAAGCAACCTAACAAATTCAACGGGTTTAGTGGCATTGCTATTCTCGTGGTTATTAGGTTGTCCCATTTTCATAATCTTCATAAAATTTCTTGCAAATGAAAACCAGAATTTACCCAACCTTTTTTTTCTCACTGTTTTTAGTGGCTACCTCCTTCGAGCTTTCTGCTCAAATCTCCGGACAGGTCATCAATTTCACTTTTAACCGCTATAACAGCGCCACGAACGGCGCCAAAGTCACCGTGCACGACGGCGAAAACCTTGGCACCATGTTCTGGCGGGGCTGGACGCCCGGCAACGAATACCAAGCTTCTGCTGGATTTGGCGTGGATGTGACAGGTGTCCCAATGGCTGGCTATTTGCCCTCCCGCCTTAGTTTTTACACGGGCGGCTCAGGCCCATTGGAGCGAATGACCATTCTGGAAAATGGCCGGGTCGGGATAGGCCTTTCGAACCCTGCCGAACTGGTGGACATCAACGGCAACGTCATTGTACGAGGCACCCGGCTCTCATTGGGTTTGGGCAGTGCCTTCGGCAACGGGGGCGAAGCATTGACGCATTCCAATACCGATTGCGCAGGTGCACCGCTGCCAGATGAAGTGCTGACCATCAACAACGACGGCGGGTTTGCTGGCGGGGTTTATGTGGAAGGGCCCGGTGGTCTGCACGTCTGTGCCACACTGGATGCGGATTGCCTACAGGCGGAAAACAATGTCGTTTCCGAAAGTGGGAACGTCGTAGCGCTCGGCGGAGCGGCGATTGCCGTACCCTGCGCTCCCGGCCAAGGCGATTTTATTGCCGAAGGAAACAATGGCGATTTCATTGCAAGGCATGGCAACTTTGTTGCGGAGCAAGGAAACATGACGGCTCAGATGAACATCACATCAGTCGCAGGCAATATCGCTGCCACCGCTGGAAATGTCAGTGCTGGCATTGATGTTTCGGCAACGAACAACCTATCTGCTGGCGCAAATTTGACCGTAGGTGGAACTGCAACGGTGACGAGTAATGCAGTAATTGGCGGCGACGCCAATATAACAGGTGATGTCAATGCGGCAAGCGATGCCAATATCGCCGGAAACGCCAATGTGACGGGGAACGCCATCGTGACTGGAAATGTCCGGGTCGGCACTTTGACGGGCACACCAACTGGGCATGAAGTCGCCGTTGGCGGAAGTATCATTTGCGAAGAAGTGGTGGTGAAACTCCAAACCAACTGGCCGGATTATGTTTTTGAAAAAGACGCCCCAAAGCCCGACATCAAGGAATGGGAGGCATTCATTGCGGAGCACAAACACCTGCCCGGCATGCCGTCGGCGGAGGAAATGTCCAAAAAGGACGGCCTGGCACTGGGTGAAATGCAGCGCCTGATGGTCGAAAAAATTGAGCAGCTCACGCTCATCATCATCGAGCAGCAAAAGCAGATTGATGCGCTGAAAGCGATTTCCAACCAGCAGAAAAACTAATTGTGCCTCACCAAAATTTGAAAACATGAAATTTTTGCAAAATAACATAGCCAAGTCTGTCGTCGGGCTGCTTCTGGTAACGGGACTGCTGCTTTTGATGACAGAATTTAAAAATACAGCCTTCGAAAATGAGGAAGCGGAAGAAATGGAGGAAGGCTCACTCATGGGAACAGTAATGGGGCGATTCCATCAAGAATGGTTGATGACCCACGACCCCGCTACGGGCATTGTGCCTCGGGAACGCTTGCTGAATGCACAGCGGGTAGCCGAAGAACTCCGCATGGGAACTGGGCAACGCTCCGGCGTCATCCCGCTCTATTGGGAAGAGCGTGGCCCGAGCAATGTCGGTGGCCGCACCCGTGGCCTGTTGATAGATGCCAATGATGCCACGGGCCGAACGGTCTGGGCGGCGGGGGTTGCTGGTGGCATTTGGCGCTGCAACAATATTGACGCAGTGCCGCCTACCTGGACCAATATCAACGATTTCTTCAGCACAATGGCCATCACCACCATCGCCCAAGACCCTTCCAATCCGAACACCCTATATTTCGGAACGGGCGAAAACGGCTTTGGAAACGCCGATGCCGTGCAGGGAATGGGCATCTGGACTTCCACCGATGGCGGTAACAATTGGACGCAGATTCCTTCCACTTTGACGCCTGAATTTCAATCCGTCAACAAAATCATGGTGGACAATGCTGGGGTGGTTTATGCTGCTACTGCCGCTGGTTTGTTTACGCTGAACACCCCTGGCGGTGCGTGGACAAAAGTGCTGGGCCTCGGCGCTGGCGCTGCGGGAGACCTAGTCCAAGACTTTGAAATAGCGGCCAATGGCGACATTTTCGCCGCCATCAACGGCGTGGGAATTTTTCGATTTCAGGCGGGAAGTTGGGGCTTGTTGGCCGACCCTAATTTGCCCACCACTGGCTTTGCCAGAATTGAACTCGCCACAGCGCCCAGCAACGCCAGTGTGGTCTATGCCGCATTTGCCACCACGACTTCGATGAGCCAATCCACCTGCCTAACGGTCGTTTCAACGGGGGATAGCGGCAACAGTTGGACCTCCCGAACCTGCCCCATGAACTTGGGCGTCTTCTGCTGGTATGCCTATGTCATGACGGTTGACCCAACGAATCCAGCTAGAATTTGGATTGGCGACGTAAACCTCTTTGTCTCCGGTGACAATGGCGCAAACTGGACGCAGGCGATGAACGTTCATGCCGACCACCATGCACTGGTTTATCGGCCTGGCAGTTCTACGGATATGGTTTTCGGCAACGATGGCGGCGTGTACCGTTCCACCAACGCTGACAACGCCAATCCAACTTTGTTAGCTAAAAATGACGGTTACAACGTCACACAGTTTTATGCGGCGGCATTGCATCCAACAGCGGCCACGAATTACATCCTCGGAGGCACGCAGGATAACGGAACCCAACGCTTCACCTGCGCTGGCATCTGCGCTACCGACCGACCCACGGGCAATGACGGCGCCTTCTGTTTCATTGACCAAGACAACCCGATGATTCAAGTGACTGGCTCGCAGAACCGTTTGTTTTTCGTCTCCAATGATGGAGGAGGCACCTTCAACACACTCTTGGCTGGCGACAATGGTACTCTCTTTATCACACCAGCTGGCTACGACAGTGGCAGCGATATCCTCTATTTTTCCGACGGAAGAGATACGCTTGGCAGGGTGAGTGGGGTAGGGGCGGCCAACACAGTTACTTTCGAAGACATCTCCCAAATGGGCAACGCACGGGTGAGCATCGTCACCGTTTCACCCAATAATGCCAACCGCATATATATGGGGGTGGAAAATGGGCGCATTTTGCGAATTGACAATGCCGACCAAGCTGGCGCTATCACGGTCACGCAGCTAACCTCGCCGTTCAGCACCTATGTCTCCAGCATCGCCGTGGAGAATGGCAATGAAATGCACCTGCTGGCCACGGCTTCCAATTATGGCATCACCAGCATTTTTGAAAGCCCAGATGGCGGTACAACTTGGAATACGGTGGAAGGTACCTTGCCGGATATGCCCGTTCGCTGGGCGATGTTCCACCCTGCCGACCCAGACCAAGCCTTGATAGCTACCGAGCTTGGGATTTGGTCCACCGACGACCTTAATGGAGCTTCCACCGAATGGTTTCCGACCAATACTTTTGGCCTCGCCAATGTGCGGGTGGACATGCTACAATACCGTTCTTCGGACAACTTGATGGTCGCTGCGACTCACGGGCGTGGAATGTACACGACCGACTACTTCGACATTTTGGAAACCTGTCCGCCAAACCTGACGCTGGGCGGAAACGTCTCACCGGGACTTTACATGGCGGAGGATTTCATCAATTCTGACGGGGTGGTTCAGGCCGGAAGGAGCGTGGTTTATCATGCTGGCAACAGCATCAACCTGACGCCAGAATTCCATGCGGAATTGGGCAGTTTCTTTGTGGCGGCCATTCAGGCTTGCGGCCCTGGCACCAGCCCGCTCGTCGGCGAGCTGCCAGATTTGGCGCAGAAAGCACCACAGAACAACCTGCCACCATCGGCATTTCAGCTCAAACCCACACTGAGTTGTTATCCAAATCCAGCTGATTATCGGCTGTCCGTTACGGTCAAAATTGCGGAAGACAGCTGGTATCAATTGTACGTGAAAAACCTCCAAGGGCAGATAATCGGAACGCTTTGCAATGGGGCAAAAGCCGATGGCGGGGAGGCGTTTTTTGAGTTAAACGCATCGCAATATGGGCCGGGCATGTACGTACTGATTTTGCAAACCAAGGAAGGTGCGGTTTCTGAGAAATTTGTGGTGGCGAGGTAAGCGCCAGTTTTTGATTTCTTCAGATTTTTTCAAAACAAAAAGGGTAGGCTGGGTCACGCCCAACTTCCCCTTTTGTTTTAGCAGAAAAGAAGTTTTAATTTTACTCAACCGCCAGCTTCCCTTGCCCAACGGCCGCTCCGTTTGCCCTGATTTCATAAAAATACAATCCAGCAGCCAATTCGTTTTTCTTGATTTTACCCACGCCATTCCTGATTTTTTCGCTGCGCAAATAGCGCCCCGTCAAATCGTACAGCCGCAGCTCAAGTTCTTGGTTTTCAACGCCTTGAACCACCACCATCGCCTCGTCAGAGAACGGATTGGGATAAACATTGCATTGGATTGCCTTCGGTAAAACAGGCTTCTTCGCCGTCGTTTCGATGAAATGGTCACCGAGTTTATGTGTCGTCTTGTTCGTCAAAATCGGGTCGTTGAAATCGAAGAAAATGGCCGCTTCATTCACGATGACCGTGCCAAGTGGCACTCCCGCTCTTTGCCCAATATGGAATTTCACAAAACCATGCGAGCCAACTTCGTTCACGTTGCTGTCTGGCAGCAGGATGTTTTCGAAGATAAAAATGAGGGTATCCTGGTTGATGTCAAGTTGGTACGGGTGGCTGGAAGCGCCGGGCCGCAGTGTGGCGATGTCCAGCGAGGGGTCAATCACATCCTGGATTTTTACGAAGAAAGCCGTGTCCGTGCCCGTGTTCTGAAAGCGGATATGGTAGTCCAGCGGCTGTCCCACCTCTATGAGGTGCTGGTCGCCGTAGCCAAGCGGGTAGCCCGTCTTGTCGTTCGGGTCGTAGCTGCCGATGACGTCGTGGCAATCAATCGAAATGAATGGCCCGTTGTCGTCCTCCGGGAATTGCGAAGCGAAACCAGTGCTGAACGTACCGCTGCCATTTGTTCCGCAGCCTTCCACGAACATGGATGGATTGGAAAAGCCCGGAACGCCCGGCACTTGCTCCGCCAAAATATTGTAGGTCGAGCCGTTGGCGGGGAAGGAAACCGTGATGGATTCGCCCGCTGCCAATTGCACGTCGTTGGTGAGCAGCATCACGCCATCTTCCACCACGATGAAGCCTTGCGGCTCGGTCATGTCGCCCGTCCCCGTGTTGGTGATGGTGAAAATTACGCTGTCCGCCGTGCAGTCCGAGGCAATTTCGAGGATGGCGCCCGACCAGTTTGGGGCAACGGGCATGCACAGTGAATCGGGGAAAACATGCGCCTCGGCGCAGAGCGTTTGCCCCAAAACTGCATCGCAGGAAACATGGGCGAGGAAGTAAAAATTGCCGCATTGGCCTGGTTCCACATTGCCCAGGATATCGAAGGTGTAAACACCGTTCACCGGCCCAGAGAACGGCATGTTGGCGCTGACAATGGTTATCAGTGGGTCGAGTGTGACCTCAATGCTTACGCTGGATGCAGTTTCCGAGCCATTGTTGCAGTAATTTACATAGTAATTGTTGTTAAAACAGCGGCGCAACAGCGGTGCGCTGATGTCCACCTCCATCATTGGGCAATTGATGGTCTGCAGATAATGGAAATCGGCGGTGTCCGTGTCATTGGCATCTTCCAATGTTAGCAAAACAGGGCTTCCACAATCCGCCCAATAGGCAGCTGGGGGAATGGCCTCCACGGTATAATCGCCCGGGGAAGCTTGCATGGCGTAGTTTCCGTCGGCATCGGTGAAGTCGAAATACTCATCGCCGTTGGAGGCCGTGGCCCGCACCATCCAGTTGAAGAGGCCGTTTTCGCCGGGGTCGAGGGTACAGTTGCCATCAGTTTCGGAGGTGAGAGTGCCGATGATGGCGCCGCAGTCAAGTGTACCACCTGGAACAATCACTTCTACGACTGAAGTACATCCGTTGATGTCCGTTATCGTTACGCTATAATTGCCTGATGTCGTGACAACGGTAGATGGGCCATTGCCAATTATGGCGCCAGTTGGGTCAGCCCAGACATAGGTCAAAGGCCCACCATTGCAAGACGCAAAAATAGTTGCTTCAGGATTCGTGCAATTAATCGAGCCGGAAACATCGATAAAACAAAGTGGTGATACAGGTTCGTTAATAAAAAAAATGCTTTGCGAACTGCAGCCATTGATATCAACCACAGTTACGGTGTAAGCGCCTGCCGAAAGACCTGATGCAGTTGGGCTGGATTGCCCATCAGACCAAAAATAATCAAAAGGAGGTGTCCCTCCTGTGCAAATCATTTGGATACTCCCATCGTTTAGGCCAGCACATGAAACATCGGTCACTACTGGATTGCAAACAATGACAGGTGGTTGAGTAATCGTAATGCAGCCGCTCACGGTGCCATTGCAGGCATTTGCATCCGTTACGCTTGTAAGGCAAATGGTGGAATTGGCAAAAGAGCTACCTAAGAACAGGGTATATGGATTACTAGCAATGAAAACAGTGGTCTGAGGAGTCCCATTTTTAGACCATTGTAAGGTCCATGGCGCTGTGCCCGTTAGAAATACAGTGGCTTGGACGTCCACATTGCCGTCGCAAACAATGAAATCCTGAGTAGTCATGGTAGCCGTTGGCAGGGTACGCCACCGGACTGGCGTGCCTGCCGCCACGGATAGACAAGGGTCATTTAAATCTACATTGCCGCTCCCATCATTGTTACCAACTATGGCTGAAATATAATAAGTGGTAAAGTAGGTCATGGTGCCTGCAAGAAAACTGAATTCAGGGGTTGAATTGCTAGCCAAAATAGAGCCAAGCGAGATGCCTGAATTGGTGTGCATCACGAATTGTAAAACATCGTCAGTATCAAGCATTTCATCCGCATTGGGCTGTCCGGTAACGGTAGCTGTAGCACAGACTTCAATCAAACTTAATGACATGGTGCCAGCATCTGAAATGCACTGAGAATCCGCTTTTTCAACAACAAAAAAAGAGACCAATAAGAAGAGAAAATGGCGAAAATTAATCGAGTTCATAGGTGGAACTTTTAATGGTAACGGAGCTTTTCGCCCCAAGTATTTTTTGACGCTACAAACATGCGGGCAAACCTTTGCGCCAGCAACAACATTTTTTTCGATTTGTAGAAAATAAAATTTGGGTTAAATTGCGCAGCAATACAGCATTTATTTGATTTTGTCTTCAAAGAATGTAGAAAACAACTTTTTCACCCAGCCCATGCAAAATACCTTAGTTTTTGAAATTGTCGCCAATTTGTCAAAACCGGAGCAGCGGGAACTGCGCAATTTCCTCGCTTCGCCTTTTTACAACCAGCGCAGCGATGTCCAGTTGCTTTTTGATTTTTTGTCAAAACAACCCAGTCCGCCCAGTAGAAAAGCAGCTTGGCAAGCCGTTTTCCCCGGCCAGCCCTTCGATGACCAGCAATTGCGCCTCAGCCTCAGCTACCTACTCAAGCTGCTGGAACAGTACCTCGTTTTAAAAGAAAAACAGCACGAACCGCTCGCCGACCACCACCTGCTGTTGGCCGCCTACCACCGCCGGAAACTGCCCCGGCATTTTGAAAAAACGCAGCGGTCGGTTACTAAAATACTTGATAATCAGCCACTTAGAAACCCCGCTTTTTATTTTGAAAACTACCTTGCGGAAAACCAGCAGTACCTCCACCTCCTCGAATCTGGGCGCACGAAAGAGCTGAACCTGCAAGTTGTGGAAGACCAACTCACCACCGCTTTGCTGGCTATGAAATTGCGCCAAGCCTGCCTGCTTCGCTCGCACCAAGCTGTTTTCAAAACGCCCTACCGCTTGGACTTGCTGGATGAGATTCTGGCGCTAGCCGAACAACCGCCTTATGCGGAGCAGCCTGCGGTACTAGTTTATCGGCTGTGCTATGTGGCCTTGTTCGGGGCGGGCGGTGAGGAGAATTTCGGTGCGTTCAAAGCAGCGCTTTTCGAGCATGGCGGGCGTTTCCCGAAGGAAGAAATCGGGTCGCTCTACTTGCTGGCCATCAATTTCTGCATCAAAAAAATAAACGCCAGCCAGCACGCTTACCTGCGGGAGGCGCTCGACCTCTACAAGCAGGGCCTCCAGTCGGAGCTGCTGCTGGAGGATGGCCAACTTTCCCGGTTTGCCTACAACAATATCACTGGCATCGCCCTGCGCCTGCCCGATGAGCTTGCATGGGTCGAAGGCTTTGTGGAAGCTTACCGCCAGTACCTCGAACCGGGGGCGCAGGAGGCGGCTTTCAGCCTGAACAGCGCTCGTATCGCCTTTGCGAAGCAACAATATGACAAAGCGCTCGTGTTGTTGCAACGTGCTGATTACAAGGATTTTATCAATGGAATGGCGGCCCGTATTTTACAATTGAAAATCTATTTCGAGAACCAGGAAATTGAGTTGCTGGACGCCCAATTGAAGACGCTTCGCATGTTTATCCGCCGGAACAAGCGTATGGGCTACCACCACCAGAACTGGTTGAACATCGTCCATTTTACCCAAAAATTGATGGAGCTGAACCCGTTTGACGAGGCCGAAAGAGCGGCGCTCAGCAAGGCCATCGAAGCGGAAGCGACCCTCACGGAGAAGGATTGGCTGCTGGCGCAATTGGCTTAAAAAAACGGTTTTCAAGCCAATGCTTATTGGCAAAGCTGGGGCGGCAAAAAAACTGCGTTCCGATTGTGCTCAATTGGGTACGGTCTTTGCAAAACCCCTGTTCAATTATTCCTCCTTTTTTATTTCTACAAAAAACACTCGCAGGACAAATACGCAGTTTAATCATTTTTCCCTCCAATTTGCAATTTCCCCCTTTTGCATTTAAAGTAGTAATTGGTTGTAAATCAAATATTTACTATCAAGGATTTTAGAAAAATTTGTCCCATGAATATGCGTACCCTGCTCACAGTGTCACTGGTTTTTGTGCTTTTATTGCCTATCAGCAATGCCTCAAACCCACCTTCTCATTCCGGCATAAACTTGAAAATCAGGATGTACCTCCAAGGTGCCATGCTGGGCGTCAAGCAACCCTCCACACTGATGCGAGACGACCTTCGGGCTACTGGTTTTATTCCGTTGGAAGAGCCTTATTCTTGCCGCGACAATTACAGCCACTACGGCGAAACGGGCGGCACCGAAGTAATCGGGAACCCCGAAGTGCTAAAAGTGACCGGGCAGGATGCCATCGTGGACTGGGTGTTCGTGGAACTGCGCCACCCCGAGTTTCAGAAAATCGTGTTGGCCACCCGTTCGGCGCTGCTCCAAAGGGACGGCGATGTGGTGGACTTGGATGGTGTTTCACCACTGCATTTTGAAGGCATTGAGGCTGGCGACTACCTTGTGGCAGTGCGGCACCGGAACCATTTGGGCGTGATGTCCACGCAGGTTTTTCCGCTTGCGGAAATACCTGTGGTTGTTGACTTTACCGATCCGAAAATGAAAATATACGGCAACCATCCCTTGATTCAAATCATGGATAAAATGGCCCTGTTCGGCGGCGACGCCAACCACGACGGAGAGGTGCGCATCGAAGGCCCTGAAAACGACAAGGACCGCATCTTTTTTCATGTACTTCGTTCGCCGGAAAATGTGGATGCCAACTACAATTTCATCCTCCACGGCTACGATGACAGCGATGTGAACCTCGACGGATTGGTGAAATACCAAGGCCCGACTTCCGATGGTTCTTATGTCGCTTTTGACATCGTGTTTTTCTGGCGGTACAACTGCCCGCAGGTGGACAAGGATTGTCGCTTGGTGGAGCAGATGCCCTAAATCCCCTACATCGAATGATTTCTTAACTGCTTAGTCTTAACAAAAACATGAAATGCAAACACCTCATCATCTGCATGAGTTTGGCTGCAGCAAGCATACGCCTGAGCGGCCAGACTTCCGGCATCAATTTAAGACCCAGGGTTTATTTACAGGGTGCGCTCCAAGGTTTGCTCCCGGCTGCCACGCTGATGCGGGATGACTTGCGGGCCCAGGGATTGATTCCAACTGTGGAATCTTATTCTGCGCTTGGCTATAAATTTTGGAACAATTCAATAAATATTGGCGGCGGTGAATCAATTTCAGACGCAGCCGTTTTTCAGGTGGCAGGAGGCAATGCCATCGTGGATTGGGTAATCCTTGAATTGAGGCCGACCACTGCTTTGGACTCTGTCAATTGGAGTCGAGCAGCGCTGGTTCAGCGAGACGGTGACGTCGTGGACTTGGACGGTGTTTCCCCAGTTAACTTCCCCGATGCAAGCCCAGGGCCTTATCATGTGGTCATCAGGCACCGCAACCACTTGGGCGTGATGACTGGCGAGAGCATGAATTTGGGTGCAAATGCTGTCAGCGTTGACTTTACGAGTCCGAATTTTCCCATCAATTGCGGACAAACTGGCATGGTGACAATTGGAAATAAGCGGGCACTTTGGGCTGGAGACATGAACCATGACCGCAGGGTAGTATATCAAGGACCGGGCAATGATATTCTGAAGCTTTTCACAACCGTGCTTTACGACCCAGGAAATACCTCTCTTTCCGCTTCTTATATCAGCAAAGGCTATCTACAGGCAGATGCGAACATGGATGGCAAGGCGATTTATCAAGGTTTGGGCAATGATAGAATTTTGGTTTTGCAAGCATTTTTGCAATATATCGGTCCAAACCCACCTGAAATGCCTGTACTACTAGAATGCATTCCCTAAATCTTAAACCATATTTCATATAACAGCTCCCCACGCTAATAAAATCATGAAAAAAAGAATTTCAAACAAAACGACCCTATTGCTGGCATTCTTTGCTGCAATGACCTTCCAATTGACCGCCCACAACGGCGTCAAAGTTTCACCGAAAATGTATCTGAAAGGTGCGCTGGAATCCAACGGCCTGATGCGGGACGCATTGCGTTCAAAGGGCCTGCTGCCCAGTACAGAACCCTATTCGGCGCTGCCAAATTTCCAACATTATGGCGGTGGCGGCGGTGAGACAGTGGCCAATCCTGCCGTTTTTCAAGTCACTGGCAACAACGCCATCATGGATTGGGTGGTAGTGGAATTGCGCAGCGACAACTCAATATCCACACCTGTTTCGACACAGTCTGCGCTGCTCCAACGGGACGGTGACGTGGTGGGGGTGAACGGCGTTTCTCCAGTTCATTTTTTGGAGGTGGCGCCAGGCCAGTACCATGTTTCTGTGCGACATCGCAATCACCTCGGCGTGATGACCAACGAGGCTTTCAATTTGACCAGTATCACGACTTTCGTGGATTTTTCAAGTCCCTCGGTTCCACTTTACGGTGTGAATCCATGTTCGGACAATGGTGTTTTAAGGGCACTATGGCTGGGAAATGTAAATCGGGATAATAAAATAATATACCAAGGGGCTGCAAACGATAAGGATATCATTTTTTTCAAAGTACTTCAAGCGCCAGGTAATCTCGATTTTAGCTTGAATTTTATGTTTAAAGGTTATTTGCAAACAGACGTGAACCTAGACGGTGAGACCATATTTGCTGGGCCGAACAATGACCCTGATTTTATTTACGTCCAAATTTTCTATGAATGTCAGAGCGGTAGTTGCAAATTCACTGAGCAATTGCCTTGAATTGTTTTTTATTGAATCTGGATAAAATATTCATCACCCACTCCCCAACCTTTTTTCACCATGAAAATAAATATTCAGCTTAAAATTTCTCTTTTACTGGTAGTCCTAGTTGCTACTACCTTCAATCTCAATGCCCACAACGGTGTCAAAGTTTCCCCTAAAATGTACCTGAAAGGTGCGCTGGAATCCAACGGCCTGATGCGGGACGCATTGCGTTCAAAGGGCCTGCTGCCCAGCACAGAACCTTATTCGGCGCTGCCAAATTTCCAACATTACGGCAATGGCGGCGGTGAGACGGTGACCAATCCTGCTGTTTTTCAAGTCACTGGCAACAACGCCATCGTGGATTGGGTGGTGGTGGAATTGCGCAGCGGCAACTCAATATCCACGCCTGTTTCGACACAGTCTGCGCTGCTCCAGCGGGACGGTGACGTGGTAGGCATGGACGGTGTTTCGCCAGTGCGTTTTTGGGAGGTGGCGCCAGGCCAGTACCATGTTTCAGTGCGCCACCGGAATCACCTTGGTGTGATGACGAACCAGGTTTTCAACCTATCAAGCGTCACAACAGTGGTGGATTTCTCCAATCCAACAGTGCCACTTTATGGAACTATGCCTTGCGGCATGGATGGCAACAAAAGAGTGCTTTGGCTGGGCGATGCTAACAGGGATAAAAAGACAGTTTTCCAAGGTCCAAACAATGATATTTTCTCGCTTTTCTCAACAGTGGTTGGAAATCCAGGGAACGTGAACAACAATGCCAACTATATGCTGGAGGGTTACTTGTTGACGGACTTCAATTTGGATGGCTGCTCCATCTATAATGGCCCGAACAACGACCGCTCCGTCATGTTCCTTCAGGTAGGGATGGGTTGTGGAGCTACCAACTGTTTTTTCTCAGAACAAATCCCCTAGGGATTAATTTTCACCCACAAAAGCCCTGGCAATGTCGTGTTGTCAGGGCTTTTTGTTTTGGTCAAGCTTTGATTTCAAAAAATTAGACCGCTAAACTTTCTACAATTATATTTTTCTGAAAAAAAGCAGGTAATTCGTGGTTTCAATTATTCATTCACAAAACATAAAACATTATCAATGAATCATTCCCGTAGAAAATTCTTCCAGTTTGCTGGCGCAGCCGCAGCCACTGCACTCATCCTTCCTAACTGGGCTTGTGGCACGGACGGCTCGAACGCCGCTGAACCCGCAGCCACGGATACGCCCACACCTGCTGCCGCACCGAGCATTTCCGAGTTTGGCCTCCAACTTTGGAGCGTCCGTGAAGACATGGCGAAAGACCCAAAAGGTGTTTTGAAGCAGCTCGCAGCGGCTGGTTATAAGCAAATCGAGAGCTTCGAGGGTGAAAAAGGCATCTACTGGGGCATGTCAAACACCGAGTTCAAAACCTATATGGACGAACTGGGCATGACCATCGTTTCCAGCCATTGCGACATCAAAAAAGACTTTGAGAAAAAGGCCGCAGAAGCTGCTGCCATTGGCATCAAGTACTTGATTTCCCCATACATCGGCCCACAAAAAACACTGGCCGATTGGAAAAAAACGACGGACGAATTCAACCGCTTGGGCGCTATTTGCCAGAAAAATGGCATCCGCTTCGCCTACCATAACCACGATTATTCCTTCGTGGACATAGAAGGCAAAAAGCCACAGGATTTCATGCTGGAAAACACCGACCCAGCCTTGGTTGACTTCGAAATGGACATCTATTGGGTGGTGACAGCTGGCCAAGACCCCGCTGCCTACCTCCAGAAATACGCCAACCGCTTCCGGCTTTGCCACGTCAAAGACCGCAAAAAAGACGTAGCCGCCGATGTAAAAGAGGCATCCTGCGACCTCGGCACTGGCTCGATTGATTTTCCGAAAATCCTGAAAGTGGCGAAAGACAACGGCATGAACTACTTCATCGTGGAGCAGGAACTTTGGGACAATTCCACCCCGCTGAAAAGCGCTGATGTGGACGCCGCCTACATGAGCAAGCTTGTTTTTGCGTAAAACCAGGGACTGGGTGCGAATGCTGGATTTCAAACGCCAATATCTGCATCCAGTCTCCATTTTTTTCCATGCTCGATTTCCTTTTTCGCTGCAAAAATTACCCGGAGTTCTGGCAGACCTACCTCCATCATTTTGACCAAACCTGGTTGAAGCGAACGCCCATTGAAGCAGTCCGGTTTGTAGTGCTGGACACAGAGACCACGGGCCTCGACCCCAGCAAAGACAAGGTACTTTCCATCGCCGCCGCCGCTGTGGTTGACCATCAGCTGATTCTCCAGGATAGTTTTGAATGTTACCTAAACCAAGCGGTGAACACGGGGGTGAACGCACCCGTACATGGTATTTTGCAAAAAGAAATGGCACTTGGGCTTTCAGAATTGGATGCGATTGAGCAGTTTTTGGATTTCAGCCAAGATGCCGTTATCGTCGGTCACCACGTCAATTTTGACATCGCCATGCTCAACCAAGCCCTCAAAAACGCCGGGGCGGGCAAGCTGAAAAACAAATCCATTGATACCGCCAAACTCGCACTTCGGGTAGAGCACCCCTTCCAAAACTATGACTTCCAGCACCAGCCCGGCGAGTTCAGCCTCGATGCCCTCAGCAAACGTTTCAACATCCCCGACCAAGAGCGCCACACGGCTGCTGGCGATGTGTATATCACCGCCATTTTGTTTCTAAAACTGCTGGCTCGGGTGCAGAAAAGGGGGAACGGGACCTTGGGGGAATTGATGTCGTACGAGGGGTGAGTCAATTAAAACCTTCACCAATTTGGATTTAAGTTCAAATTAAAAAAAAATCCCAACTCACTCCCCTCCGGCACATTTCTTGCTAAGTTCTCCGCACAAGATTATCCCATGGGCCAGTAGCCCAAAATCCTACCATTTTAAAGACAATCAGCTTCTTAAAAATTGAGAAAAAGCTAAAACGAGTTGTTTTGGCACCGAAAAAGTAAAGGCTTTCACAAACGAAAACATGGCAATAATGTCCTATTTTAAGGGCGTATGTTGCTTTGCAAGATTAGTTAGAAATCCCGCTACCTGATTGAATTAGGTTCCCCTTTAGGGGTCAGGGGCAACGCAATAGTTTGATGAAAAACCTCCTATACTTACTGACACTTTTATGCGCTTGCGCAACGAACACCACCATGTCCGCCCAGGTCGAGCTAAAGCTGGAACTTGGGGCCGATGGCCAAACCTACACGGTCTTCGCCCGTTCCCAAACCGACCTGCTGCCACCCCTCAACAACCTCCTCCACAGCGCCCAAGTCGCCATCACCGTACCGACGGGCAGCTTCCAAGTTGCAGCACTGACCAGCCTCAACGGCCAATGGCAACTGAGCAGCCTCATCCAACACCCAACGGAAAACCCCAGCCTCGACTACGTCCTGTTCAGCCTCATCGCTGCCACCGATGCCCTAGCCTTTCCCGCCGGGCAAGCGCTGCCGCTTTTTTCCTTCAAAAAAAAAAACGGCTGCACGGGCGCCTTCGAAATCATGCACCCAACCACCGACCCCTTCCTGCCGCCGAACTCCCTCAACCTGCCCATCCTCAACGAGTTTCTCATCGAAGGGGTAGGGGCGGATAACGCTGTTGCTGGTGTTTACGACGCAGGTATCGCAGACTGTTTTCACCAAGCTAATTGCTTGATAATCAGTGAGTTGGAATTGCTGCCTGACAATTACTACCAAATTTCCCTCATCGCCGACGACGCCTTAATTGCGCCAGCAAACCTCGAAATGCTGCAATTGGCCGTGAAAGTGCCGACCAATTTTTTCCAAATCCACAACCTCACGAACCTCCTTCCCGGCCAGTTTTCCTTCGGAAACACTTCCCGCTTCGACGGGCCCGCCGAAGACCAAGACCACGACTACATCCAATTTCGGATGAACGCCACGGGCGTCGGCCTCAACCTCCAACCGGGCGTGAAAACCCCGGTGCTCAAATTCGCCAACGGCGGCAGTTGCCAGGGCGATTCTATTTTTTTGGTAAAAAACAACGACGCATTCTTGCCTCCAAATTCGCAAGCTGCCAACCTCGGTTCAACTGTGAAATTCTTTGGAAGCGAGGCTCGGTTTCCGCTTTGCGCCAGCACCCAAATGGCCGCTGCGCCCTGTGTGGGCTGCCTTTTCACTGCTGGTTTGGTGAAACTGGACAGCGTGCTAGCCGCCAACCCGGTCGCCTGCCTCGGCGGGCAGAACGGGATGCTCCACCTCTTCGCCCACGGCGCTCCCAACCTCGAATTCAGCATTGACGGCGGGCAAAGCTGGTCGGCCAGCAGCTACTTCACGGGTCTCAGCGTCGGCAGCTACCAACCAATGGTGCGGGGCATGAAATTCGGCTGCCCCGTCAGCGCCACTGGCAGCGCAACCGAACTGCTTCCCGGTACCGAGATTGACCTCCAAATCGAACTCCCGGCCAGCGTTTGCGAAGGCGCTGATGTGCCTTTCAAAATCATGTCGCCCAACCCGTTGCCCGCCAACGCCAGTTTCGCTTGGTCAGGCCCACAAGGCTTCCACCCCGACTTCGCCGACCCGGTTATTTTCGATGCAAACGGCTATCAATCAGGTAGTTACACCCTGTTGCTCACCGCTCCCGGCTGCGACCCCGCCACGGCAACGGCCATTTTGCAGGTGAACGCAGCGCCCGTTTTGCCCGATATTCTGAGCATTGGGGACTTCTGTTTTGGGGAAAAATTGCATATCCAAACCAGCGCTGACGCTGCCAAATTCGAGTGGTACAGCCCCCTTGGTGTCAGCGGTCTCAGCCTGCCCGGTCTCACCACCGATGCCCCCGAAGCTTTTATTGATGCAACCAGCCCAGCCTACCTCAGCGGCAATTGGCAGGTAAAAGTCACTGACTCGAACGGCTGCACGGCCATGAGCCAACCGCTTGGCATCAATATCAAGCCCCGCCCACAGGCTTTTGCTGAAACGAGCGGCCCCGTTTGCCCCGGCGGACAGGCGCAGTTGCTCTCCAATCCGCTGCCCGGCGCCACTTACGAGTGGAAGGTGCAGGGTGAAACCGCTTTGTTTTCTTCTCAACCCAATCCGCTGATAACCAATGTCTTAGCCCCAAAAACCTTTCAACTTGTTGTCTGGCAGTATGGTTGTGTTTCCATCGTTCCGGCCCTCGCCACGGTGTCGCTGAACCAGCCACCGAGCCTCAGCCCAGTGAAGCAGTACGCACCTTCCCCGGACTGTGCGCCGAAGCCGCTCAACCTCGCCGCCAATGCGGATGGACTCGGTTTGAGCTACCATTGGAATGGCCCGAACGGCTTCAGTTCCCAAGCCGCCAGCCCCGTCATTGCGCAAGCAAACAGCGCCGCTAACGGCAGCTACACGGTGCAAGTGACCAATGTTTTTGGCTGCTCCGCAACGGCGGCACTGCTCGTTTCGGGCATCCCCGACCCAGTGGCCATGCCCCTCGTGCAGGGCGCTGCGCCCGCCTGTCCCGGCGAGGATGTGCAGCTTTTCGTGCAGCCCTACACCGTGAACCAGGTCAGCTACCAGTGGTTCAAAAGCACCACGCCGTTGTTTGGTCAAACAGCTAACACCCTGAATATCAACTCGGTACAGCCTGGCTCGGAAGGGACTTACAAGATACGGGCAACGGTGAACGGCTGCACGGTGGAGTCGGCCAGCCAGTTTTTGGATGTGCTGGATTTGCCGCAGGCCAACCCCGATTTTTACCTTAGCCAAGCTTGCGAGGGCGGTACTCTGCAGTTTTTTTCCAGCCAAAACAGCATCGCTGACTGGCACTGGACGGGCCCCGCTGGCTTCGTTTCCAACTCCCAAAACCCCGTGATTTACCAGGCCGATTTGAACAGCCTTGGGGCATACCAACTTACCGCAACGGGCACAAACGGCTGCTCGGCCAATTCCACCGTCGTCGTGGATGGCATTTTGGGAGTGCCCGATGCCCCGCTGGTGGCCTCCAACAGCCCCGTTTGCCCCAACAATGAAATTCAACTGACGGTGCTAAACCCGACGACCGTCGGCAACGTGCAGTTTCAGTGGCAAAATGGCAACGGCGAACCCGTCGGTGCCAGCGAATCCACGCTCACGCTGCCCACCAATGACCCGCTGGCCGTGCCGCCTTTTTTGGTAAAAACCATCGTGAATACCTGTCCTTCGGCGCTCTCGAACCCAATGATGGTGCAGGTTTTGCCCGTTCCTGTGGCCGTGGCGTGGAGCGGCGGTGCGGTTTGCGAAGGTGAAATGGCGCAGCTTTTTGCCGCTTCGCAAACCAATGCAAACTACGAGTGGCAGGTGGCCGGGCAGGTCGTTTCCACGGAGCAAAATCCAGTGCTGCCCATTACCGATTCCACTGATTTTCAATTGGTTGTGAAAACAAACGGCTGCAACGCCGAGGCGCTGGCAACTACTTCCGTGGCCGTCAATTTCACTCCGGTTATCAGTGGTTTGTCGGCGAATCAGGTGGCCTGCGAGGGCAGCCCAGTCAGCCTCTCCGCCGCAAATTCGGTGGCGATGAACGGCACGGTGCAGTACCATTGGGCGGGGCCGAACGGATTCAGTTTTACAAATTCTGCGGCAGCGGCGGGGCCTTTCCCGCTGGGCTTCACGTCCATTGCGCAGCAAAACGAAGGCAGCTACACGCTCACCCTGACAAGTGCGGAGGGCTGTGTTTCTGCTCCGCAAAGTGTGGCCTTGGAAGTGGGCACAATGCCCGCCACACCGACTATCACGGTGGCCGATGCGCTGCTTTGCGAAGGTGAAACGCTGCAACTCGATGCCACGCCAGCAAGCGGCAGCACGGTGAGCTACGACTGGTTTTTCAATGACGGAACTTCGACCAACCTGCTGGCTTCGACCAGCTTCCCTACTTATTTTTCAGCTTCAGTAATGCCCTCACAATCAGGCACTTACTTTGTAAAAATCACGGCGGACGGATGCCAGACGCAGCCCTCAAACCTTGCTCCGCTCACGGTGCTGGACTTGCCAACGGCGGTCACTGCCACCAACCCGACTTCCTCCATTTTGCCTGCCTGCGAGGGCACGGATGTGCAGCTTTCTGCCACGCTGCTGCCTGGTGCGATTTACCACTGGTATGGCCCCGTGGGCTTTTATTCTGCTTTGCCAAATCCAGTTTTGGATGGGGTGGCAACGGCGCAGTCCGGCGATTTCCTCGTGGTCATCGGCTACCCAGAATGCTCGACGACGCTGGCGGCTGAGACTTCGGTTTTTGTGCAGGAAACCCCTGCCGTTCCGCAAATGACGGGCGATGGGACGGCTTGCGAAGGCTCGAACTTTCAGCTTTTGGTAGCCAATGCCGAGGCTGGGGCGGTGTACGATTTTTATTTTGGGCAAAACGGGCAGCCGTTCCAAACGGGCGGTGGTGCGCTGGTTTTGACTGATTTGGCTGCTTCGCAATCGGGCAGTTATTCTGCTTCCGCTTCGCTAAATGGCTGTGAATCAGCGGCTTCCGTGCCGTTCAACCTGCAAGTTGTTTCCTCACAAACTGGCATTGCCTTCGCTGGCGACGACCAAACCATTTGCGAAGCGAATGAAATCGCAACGCTCCAAGCCACACCACCCACGGTCGGCAACGGCCACTGGACGCCACTGGACGGGGCAACCGTCGTGCAACCTGCATCTGCCAGCTCAACCGTGCTGGATTTACTACCCGGCCAGAACCGTTTTGTTTGGACCTTGACGAACGGCATTTGCCCAGGTGTGGGCAGCGATACGGTGGTTGTTTTTCTGGAAACCCTCAAGGCGATGGATGATTTTTATTCGCTGCCCTTGAACGATAGTTTGCTGAATATCAACCTCTTAGAGAATGATTTTACCCAGCATATTCCCGATTTTGATTTCATCATTTTGGCGAAGCCGACCAAAGGGCAACTGTTGGATGACACCGGGGCAAGCCCCGATGGAGAAGGACATGTGACTTACGTCCCGTACCCGAACGCTTTCGGGGAGGATAATTTCCGCTACCGAATCTGTTCGATGGCCTGCCCCGATGTCTGCGACGAGGCCACGGTTCGCATTTCGCTGGATGGCTCAGTGGTCGCCGATGACTGCTTCCGCCCGAACCTTATCACCCCCGACGGCGATGGGCTGGACGATGTGTTCATCATCCCCTGTGCTGCAGGTTGGCCGGGCAGCAGCATCCTGATTTTCAACCGCTGGGGCTCCACGGTTTTTGAAACTGATGACTACCAAAACGACTGGGCCGGTAATTACAACGGACAACCGCTGCCTCCTGCGACGTACTTCTACCAGCTTCGATTGAAGGATGGAAAGGGGACGAGTTTGCAAGGGTTTGTGGTTATTAAATAAGCTGCGAGCTATTAGTTACGAGTTTCGAGTGGCACACCTCGCAACTCGTAGCTCGAAACTCGAAACTAAAAAATGAGATACCTACGCCTACTTTTCCTTTTTGGTTACACCTCGCTGTTTGCGCAGCAGTCACCGTTTTTTTCGCAATTTTTTTACAACAAATTGCTGTCGAATCCAGGCGCTGCGGGGAGCAATGGCTTGCCTACATTGACGGCTTTTCATCGCCAGCAATGGGTCGGTTTGGAGGGTGCGCCCGTGACGCAGGCACTGAGTTTCAACTCGCCTGTGCTGGCCGGCAGGGTTGGGTTGGGGCTGACTTTGGTGAACGACCATATCGGCTTTTTTAACTCAACTTATGTGCAAGCGGCATACGCTTACCGGGTGGCACTGGCGAGCGGTCATTTGGGCATCGGGCTGCATGGGAGTATGACCCACTTTGAGGCAGATATGTCAGAAGTGCGCACGATATCCGGTTCGGTGAGCGGGGCGGAGGGCATGATGGAGACCAGTCAATTATTCAATATGGGCTTGGGTTTTCATTTTGAAAATGAGCAGTTTTTTGTCGGTGCTTCCATCCCCTACGTGTTGGACCGGGCGCAATCGAATGGGCAGGTTCGGCATTTATTCGGGAATGCAGGTGCGGTGCTGGAGCTTTCTGAAAAGCTGAAAATGCGGGCTGCTGGGGCGGTTCGGGTGGTGGAAAATGCGCCGCCAAGCTTCGATGCGCACTTGGGCTTTGGTTTTTTACAAGATGCTCGGATTTGGCTGGGTGGTACACTGCGGATGAGCAAAACCAATGCGTTAGGCGGCGATGCTTGGGTGGCTGTTGGGCAATACCAAATTTCAGAACGGCTGCGGGCGGGGCTGGCTTACGACATGGGGCTTGGTGCAGTGCGCCGAGGAAACGCTGGGTCTTTTGAGTTGATGGTTGAATATGGTTTTGTGAAGGCAGCGCCGCTGGTGCAGCAATTGCGGCCACGGTATTTTTAGCCGGAGGCTAAAAATCATAGGGCAACGCCCTATGATTTCAAATCAAATCATTTCACCTCCAGCACCACCACCGAAGCAGCTGGCATTTTCACCGTCAGTACCCCGTTTTTCAGCGTAGCACCCGTAAAAATGACGGGCTTCACCTTCTCCGGCTGCTCGAAGGTACTGTAATCCTGCACCTTGCCGGAGGCCAGTACCCGACCGCTCACCGCACTGGCCGAAGTTCCCCGCAAATTGATGGTCACCTCCTGTGCTTTATTGGCATCAATATTCGTCAAACTGACGTGAATCAGGCCGTTTTTATCCTTGGAAGCGGAGGCGGAGACGGCGGGCAATTTTTCATTACCGAATTGATAATCAGCCGTTTGCAGCGTGATGGGCAGCATGGTGGCGTCTTGGTGGACGTTGTACATCTCCATGACGTGGTAGGTCGGCGTGAGCAGCATTTTCGGGCCATCGGTGAGGATGACGGCTTGCAGCACGTTCACGATTTGGGCGATGTTGGCCATGCGCACCCGGTCGGCGTGGTTGTTGAAAATATTGAGCGTAGCGCCCGCCAACACGGCGTCCCGCATGGTGTTTTGTTGGAACAAAAATGCGCCGTTCGTGCCGGGTTCCACGTCGTACCAGCCGCCCCATTCGTCCACCACGCGGGCCACTTTTTTCTTGGGGTCGTACTTGTCCATGATGGTGGAGTGGCGGGTCACGAGTTCCTCCATCATCAGCGCCCGCTTCATGGTTGTGAAATACTGCTCCTCCGTGAAGCCCGTGGCAGGGCCTTTGGCGTTCCAATCAATGACCGAGTAGTGGTGCAGCGCCACGCCTTCGAGCATATTGTGGGGAACGTCCCGCATGAGCACCTCCGTCCATTTATAATCGTCGCTGCTGGCACCGGATGCGATGCGGAACATGCCGCCGGAGTTCGACCAGTCGGACATGAACGTGGCGTACTGCCTGTAAACATTGGCGTAATACTCAGCGGTCATGTTGCCGCCGCAGCCCCAAGCCTCGTTGCCAAGGCCCCAGAATTTCACTTTCCACGGTTTTTCACGGCCATTTTGCTTGCGCAAATCAGCCATCGCATCGCCGCCGGGATGGGTGGTGTATCGGGTCCATTCCACCACCTCCTGCACCGTGCCGCTACCGACGTTGGCGGAGAGGTATGGCTCAGCGCCAATTTCCTCGCAGAGGTTGAGGAAGTCGTGGGTGCCGAAGCTGTTGTCCTCCGTCACGCCGCCCCACCAGACGTTGACCATCGAGGGGCGCTTGTCCTTCGGGCCGATGCCATCCTTCCAGTGGTAGGTGTCGGCGAAGCAGCCGCCGGGCCAGCGGAGGTTGGGCGTTTTGAGTTTTTTCAGTGCCTCGATAACGTCCTTGCGGGCGCCATTAATGTTGGGTATGGGGCTGTTTTCGCCAACATACAGGCCGCCGTAAATGCAGGCACCAAGATGCTCAGAAAAGTGGCCGTATATCTGGCGGCTGATGGTTGTGGTGCCGAGGTCGGCGTTGAGGGTGATGGTGGCTTGGGAAAAGGCGGAAATTGCGAAGCAAGTGAAAAGGAAAGTGAGTTGTTTCTTCATGTTGGAGTGGCTCGTTTTGATACAATATATTGGTTGTGCCAAAGAAAGCGTTTTTTATTTCAAAATCAATTTAAAAGCTGAAAGCTACCCTCAACTTTCCCCTATCTTTGCCACGTTTTTTAAAATATGTCAATCAAAATGCCCACAGCAACAGCCCAACCCATCCAGTATAAAAAAGGAGAACTGAGCAACGAAACCCTGCTCAAACTCTACCACCGACTGCTCAAGCCCCGCATGATTGAGGAGAAAATGCTCATTCTGCTGCGGCAGGGTCAGGTCTCCAAATGGTTCAGCGGCATCGGCCAGGAAGCCATCGCCGTTGGCGTCACGAGCGCATTGCTGCCGGATGAACTGGTGTTTACTTTGCACCGCAACCTCGGTGTCTTCACGGTGCGAGACGTGCCATTGTCCACGCTATTTTCACAGTGGCAAGGCAAAAAAAGCGGCTTCTCAAAAGGGCGGGAACGTAGCTTCCATTTTGGCACTTTGGACTACGGCATCGTGGGCATGATTAGTCATCTCGGCCCGCAATTGGCGTTGGCGGATGGCGCTGCTTTGGCACACAAACTCAAGGGCGAGGGTCGGGTCTCCCTGGCTTTCAGTGGTGAGGGAGGCACCAGTGAGGGTGATTTCCACGAAGCGCTGAACGTGGCCGCCGTCTGGGACTTGCCCGTGATTTTTGTTGTAGAAAACAATGGCTATGGCCTTTCCACCACCACCAAAGAGCAGTACCGCTGCGCAAACATCGCCGACAAAGGCATTGGCTATGGCATTAAATCCGTCATCGTGGATGGCAACAATATCCTTGAAGTTTACAATACGATTGACAAACTGGCCGTGGAAATGCGCAAAAATCCACATCCCGTGCTGGTTGAGTGCAAGACTTTTCGGATGCGTGGGCATGAAGAGGCAAGTGGCGTGAAGTACGTTCCGAAGGAACTCCTAGAAACTTGGGCGCTGAAAGACCCGCTCGACAATTACGAGAAATTTTTGCTGGAAGCAGGTGTTTTAGACATGGATACTGTACAGAAATTCCGCAAGGAAATCAAGGATGAGATAGATACGGCTTGGAAAACGACGGTTTCCGAACCTGAAATTGTCGCTGATTTGGCAGAAGAAATGGGTGACGTTTACGCTCCCATTCCAGTTGGCAGTTCCCCGACCTTGGTCGGGATGGGCAGTGGGCATTTAGGGTCAGGGCCCAAAACGGAAAAGCGGTATATTGACGCAATATCTGATGGCCTCCGCCTTGCAATGCAAAAGCACGGGAACCTCGTGCTGATGGGCCAAGACATTGCCGATTACGGCGGCGTTTTTAAAATCACGCAGGGCTTCATGGAGGAATTCGGGAAGGAGCGGGTGCGCAATACGCCCATCTGCGAGAGCGCCATTGTAGGTACAGCTTTGGGCTTGAGTTTGAAAGGTTTCAAGTCAATGGTGGAGATGCAGTTCGCCGATTTCGTGACCTGCGCTTTCAACCAAATCATAAACAACCTCGCCAAAATCCACTACCGCTGGGGTGTGCCAGCTGATGTGGTGGTTCGGATGCCAAGCGGCGGTGGAGTAGGAGCGGGGCCGTTTCATTCGCAGAGCAATGAGGCGTGGTTCGTGCACACGCCTGGCCTGAAAGTAGTGGTTCCGAGTACGCCCTACGATGCCAAGGGGCTGCTACTGGCGGCTTTTGAAGACCCGAACCCGGTGATGTATTTTGAGCATAAAGCTTTGTATCGGGCCATTTCGGAGGAGATTCCTGACGGCTATTATACCGTCGAAATTGGCAAGGCGAGGGTGGCTCGGGAAGGCTCGGCGGTGAGCGTCATTACTTACGGAATGGGCGTACATTGGGCGCTTAAAGTTTGCGAAGAAGAAGGGATTGATGCGGATATCATAGACTTGCGAACGCTCTTACCACTTGATTATCAGGCAATTATTGATACGGTTGAAAAAACTGGAAGGGTCATCATCCTTCACGAAGACACGCTCACAGGCGGCGTCGGCGGGGAGTTGGCAGCTTGGATTTCGGAGCACCTGTTCGAGCAGCTTGATGCTCCGGTGAAGCGGGTGGCGGGGCTGGATACGCCAATTCCGTTTGCCATTCCATTGGAGCAGAATTTTATGCCGGTGGAAAGGTTTCGGGAGGTGTTGCGCAAGCTGACAAACTATTGATATAAAAAAACAATCACGAATCAAACACTATAAAAGAATGAACATCCTATTGTGTACCACCGAAGAACTCATGCTCACCACTTTCGAATTCCGCTTCCGCAAAAACGGCTGGAAACTGATGGTGGCTGAAAATGCAAAAATTGCCCTAGAAAAGACCAAAAGCCTACTGCCCGATATGGTCGTGGTGGATTTGAGCCTGCCGAATTTTGAGGCGTTGGACATTGTGCAATTCATCAAAAAAGAGCCAAGCCACAACGAGTTGCCGATAATGACCTACGGGACAGTGGAAAATGAAAAGTTGATTCTGGAATCGCTTAGACTAGGTGCCAACGATTTCATTATCGCTCCCATCAAACCGGATGAACTGACGATTCGGATACGTCGGCAGTTGATGAAGAAAAAAACTACAAAAATGCCAGTCGCTGAGGGCGCCGATGCCTGATTTTTAGCTCCATTGAATTAAGGAACTGTTTTTGAATACTGACGGCAATAGGTTGTTTTCCGTCCCCAACTGCCAATTGCCAACTGTCAAACTGCAACTAAACATGAAAGGAATCATACTCGCCGGAGGACTCGGCACCCGACTTTACCCATTGACGCTCGTCGTGAGCAAGCAAATGATGCCCGTTTACGACAAACCCATGATTTACTACCCGCTCGCCACGCTGATGCAGGCAGGAATCAAGGACATCCTCATTATTTCAACGCCTCATGACCTGCCCAATTTTGAAAAACTGCTGGGCAACGGCCATGATATTGGCTGCAATTTCGAGTACGTGGCGCAGTACGAGCCGAACGGCTTGGCGCAAGCCTTCGTTTTGGGTGAAAAATTCATCAACGGCGAGCCAGCCGCACTGATTTTGGGCGACAATATCTTCTATGGCGCAGGTATGGCCGAGTTGATGCAGGCCAGCGCAAACCCAGATGGGGGCGTCATTTTCGCTTACCAGGTGGCCGACCCAGAACGCTACGGCGTGGTGGAATTCGATAAAGACCGCAAAGCGATTTCCATTGAAGAAAAACCGGAGAACCCAAAGTCGAATTATGCCGTTCCCGGTTTGTATTTCTATGATAATCAGATAGTTGACATTTGTAAAAACCTGAAACCCAGCCCACGGGGCGAGTACGAAATCACGGACGTGAACCGTATCTACCTCGAAATGGGCAAGCTGAAAGTCGCAGTTTTGGGCCGTGGCGTGGCATGGTTGGACACCGGGACGCACGAGTCGTTGCTGCAAGCGGGGCAGTTCATTCAAGTCATCGAAGAGCGGCAGGGACTGAAAATTGGCTGCATCGAAGAGGTGGCTTGGGAAATGGGTTTCATTGATGATGCGCAGCTCGAAAAATTGGGCCACAAGTTCATCAAAAGTGGTTACGGCGAATACCTGTTGCGTTTGTTGAAGTAAATGTACCTTCCAACTCCAGCTTGAAGTCAGTCATGGTTCAAGCTACCGCTTGAAAGTACAACGGCTTGATTTTTGCTAAAAAGAGAGTCTGGCCTCACGCCAATCTTCAACATACAGTCGCAAACAAACAACTATGAACGATGACAAACTCCTGCCAACCAGGCTGTTGAGCGTATTTCCCATGCTTTTTTTTGCATCCTTTTTTCTTGCATCCTGTCAGGGCGATTTGCCAAATGTGCCCACCGAACAGACATTTACCAAAGAAAAATTAGAGAAACTTGGCTCCCTGCTCCGCAATGAGTTGCTAGGTCAATATGAATTTTTGCCCGAATGGGCACCCTACGACACCTCCGTTTATTGGTACACCCAAACGCTGTACAATCAGGCGACCAGCATCATGCACCTCGATAAGCACTCGCCAGTTTACAACAAATGGGACCAAGACCGCCAGTGGAAGGTTTTCATCCTGAAAAATGACGAAGAACACCTTGCTTTCACCTTACCGGGTGGCGATTTTTTCATTTCCACAGGCATGTTGAAGCGCTTCAAAAAGGACTATGAACTCTATGCCCTGCTCTCCTTTGAGGCCAACTTAATGAACGATGGGCATCTGCTGGTGCAATGGGTGAGGGAATACAACTCGCTGACTATCAATAATTTAATAGAAGGGAACGACCAACCGAACCCGCTCACTGCCGAGATGCTGGCGCAAGAAATGACCAGCTTTGTCTTCGAGCCGAAGACCGTTGAAGCGGTGGACAAAGCTGCCATTGAAAATACCTGCTCAACCTCCATACTCAGCCCAATTGGACTTTTGCCATTAATTTCAAACCCTGATTTTGCAGGGATAAGATGGTTGCAAACCCGCCCATCTTATGATGGCCGCAAAGAAATGCTGTCCGGTGAGGCCGAACATCAATGCCAGAACAACCAACTAGGAGGTGGAAACTACCAGCGGTTTGTGCTGGATATTTTGGAATAGCAAAAAGTTACGAATCATGTGATTTGAGCAATGAGTGCATATTTGATGATGAAACACTCAACTCAACCTTGCCAAAAAGTGATTTTGTACCTTCGGCACTCCCAACTCACAGCTCAAAACTCATAGCTCGAAGCTATTCAATAGCTCCCAATCCAAACAGCGCAAAATCATACTTCACAGGGTCTTCCGGGTCAAATCCCCGTAGCCGTTCCGTCAGTTCCAGCACGGCCAGCCAGTCCGTCTGAGGGCGGGTGAGCAGCCCAAAGCGCCGGGCATGGCGCTCCACATGCACATCCAACGGAACGAGCAATTGCGAAGCTTTGATGTTTTTCCAAATGCCAAAATCCACGCCTCGGCCGTCGCTCCTGACCATCCAACGGAGGAACATGTTTAGGCGTTTGCAAGTGGACTTGGTGGCAGGGGAGGGGATGTGCTTGCGGGTACGTTGTGGCGAGTCGGGGAGGGCGAAAAAAAGCTCCCTAAACCCCACTAAACCATTGCTGGTATCAACCGCTTCCGGCTTCATTTTTTTCAAAAAAGCCTCCTCCAACGAGTCGTGATTTTGATAAAACCATTGAAAAAACGCCAAAAAATAAAGCGTGTCCGTCGCCTGAAAAGTGCGGTGGACGAAGCTCAAGAACGGCTTTCGGTCGATTTCCTGATGGTTCAAAATGAAGTCGTGTGGAACGCCGCTCATCAGGTCGAACAGTTCGTTGGCCTTGTTGATGATGGTTTTGCGCTGGCCCCAAGCGAGCATAGCCGTCCAGAATGCACTGATTTCAATGTCCTGCTTTTTGGAAAAACGATGGGGCACGGAAATCGGGTCGTTTTCCAAGAAATTGGGCCGATTGTACTTGTCAACACAGTCGTCCAAGAAGTTTTTCAGTTCCTCGTTGTTCATTTTGAACTTCAAATAGTCAGGTGGGCGTCCAAAGAAAATTTTTAGAAATGCCGTTTTTCGAAAAAAATAAAGACCTTTGTTATGTCTAAAAGGCATCTATAACAAAATTGCTATTGTTCACGAGCACTAAAATGACTGCAACACTCACATACACCCTTGTTTTAGCCGCCATTTATTTTGGCATAAAAGCCATTGAATACGTGGAGCATCGAGAGCAATGAAAGCTTAAATTTATCCCCCAGTTGGTTGGTACATTTTGAACTTGGCCAACCCGGTGCGCTGGAGGAAATGGCAAAAAGACACTCGCATCACCCCCACCCCGTACTTTATACTCCGTCTGAAATTAATGGAAGAAGCCTCCTCGAAATACTTCGTGGGGCAGGTCACTTCGGCGATGTCGAAGCCAGCGAAGACGATTTGCGACAACATTTCATTGTCAAAAACAAAATCGTCTGAGTTTGCCTCGAAATTGATGCCGAGCAGCACCTCCCGGCTGAAAGCACGGTAGCCCGTGTGGTATTCCGACAGTTTGTAACTGATGAGCAGGTTTTGCGAAAGCGTCAAAAACCGATTGAAAATGTACTTGTAAAGCGGCATTCCGCCACGCAGTGCACCTTTTCCGAGAATGCGACTGCCCAAAACAACGGGGTAAAGCCCCTCGCCGATGATGTTCACAAAGGACGGAATCAGAAGCGGCGTGTACTGGTAGTCGGGGTGCAGCATGATGACGATGTCGCCGCCGAGTTCGAGCGCTTTGCGGTAAAGCGACTTCTGGTTGCCGCCGTAGCCTTTGTTTTTTTGGTGCTCGATGACGTGGTTGACGCCCAGTTTTTTGGCCAAAGCCACGGTGTTGTCCTTGCTTGCGTCATCACACAGGATAACCTCGTCAACGAGCGGAAACGGGATTTCGGCGTAAGTTTTTTCGAGTGTCAGCGCTGCGTTGTAAGCTGGCAACACGACGATGACCTTTTTTCCTTTGTACATTTGCTGTGGTTTCGTTTGCTAAAAAATGCTCGCAAAGATATAAAAGACATTAGATGATAGACCTTAGACATTAGAGGGAGCAACTGGCCCGTCTTAGGTCTAAGGTCTATCATCTAATGTCTCAAAAAACACCCATGAAAAAAATTACACCCAATTTTTCAGCACTCTTTTTCTTATTTTTCGCTGCGCAAATGCAGGCCCAGACCGTCTTTGTTGCTCAAAATGGCACAGGTTCCGGTAGTTCCTGGGCTGATGCAACTGGCAACCTCAGAGCAGTCCTCGACAATGCCACCGCAGGCACCCAAATCTGGGTGAAAGAAGGAACATATCGCCCAACCACTTGCACCAACTGCGTTTTCAACGACCGGAACCAGTATTTCCAGTTGAAAAATGGTGTCAAGTTGTACGGTGGATTTGGCGGTTTTGAAAGCAATATCAACCAACGAAATATCACAGCGCACCCGACCCTCCTCAGCGGCGACATCAACCAAGATGGCACACTGGCGAACAACTCCTTCACGGTCATTTTCACCCAAAACGTCAGCAACTTGACCATCGTGGACGGTTTCGCCATCACAGGTGGCAACGCTGACCAAGGCGGTGCAGGCCTGGGTACGCCTCAAACCAGCGGCGGCGGTTGGTTCAACCTCGGATCAACAACTGGAGCAAGCTCGCACCCGACAATCAGGAATTGCATTTTCAGGGAAAATTACGCCTGGGGATATGGTGCGGGTATGTTCAATGATGGGAGTTTTAGTGGTGCGGCAAACCCAACGTACACCAATTGCCAGTTCATCGGTAACGTGGCACGTGACGACGGTGGTGGACTTTACAACACGGGCAGTTTCAGCGGCAACTGTAACCCGGTGCTTACCAATTGCCAGTTCATTGCCAACAAATCCGAGCTTTCAGATGGCGGCGGCATGTTCAATATGGGACAATTGGGCAACAGCAGCCCCACGCTTACCAACTGCCTTTTCGACCGTGACTCGGCCTTCAATGAGGGTGGCGGCATGGTTAATTTTGGGAAAAATGGAAACTCCAGCCCCATTTTGAACAACTGCATTTTTGATAGAAACGTGGCGGAGCTTGGCGGTGGTGTTTTCAACGACGGTACTACTACGGGGTTCAGTGGGCCACAATTCCATAACTGTCAATTTGTCCAAAACCATTCGATGAACGATGGGGCTGCAGTGTACAATTCTGGCTACCAAGGCACTTGCAGCCCGACGATGATGAGCTGCCTATTTGAAAACAATTATGCCGGATTTGCAGGCGGCGCCATGTTCAACAACGGCAACGAAGGCGTCAGCAGTCCCATCATCCGCAATTGCAAATTCATTGGAAACCACACCGATACCTACGGTGGAGCGCTGTACAATTTTGGCAAAGGAAATGCGGCCTCGCAGGTGTCCGGCAATGCCAGCCCAGAATTGACAAACTGCCTTTTTTACAACAATATGGCCTACTCCGCAGGTGCGGTTTACAACCTCGGCGCTGAGCTTGGCAACGCCAATGCGGTCATCACCAACTGCACTTTTTACAGCAACCATGCGCATATTGGCGGGGCGATTTACTGCAATGCGGGTGAAAATGGGACAGGTGTAGCAAGTCCGACCCTGAAAAACTGTATCCTTTGGGCCAATATTGGCGAAGATGAGGGCAACGTATTCCGCATCATCTGGGGCACGCCGACCATCAGCAATTCACTGGTGGACGTGGCGGATTGTAACGGGCTTTACAACGGAAATGGTGGCATCGTGAACTGTGCTGGCGGGATGATTTTTAATCAAAATCCAAATTTCGTGAGCCCGGCAAGTGGCAATTTCCACCTTGGAAACGGCTCTCCAGGCATTGATAATGGGAACAATCCTGCCATTACACAAACAGGCGTTGGCATTGACCTCGACAGCCTGCCCCGCATTTTCAATTCAACGGTGGATTTGGGTGTTTATGAATTCGGTTCGATGATGGGAAACACCCCTATCGTGACCCAAAGCCCGCAGTCGCAGACCGTTTGCGAAGGCGAAGCGGTAACTTTCAGTGTGAGTGCAAGTGGTGCGCAACCCATTAATTATCAATGGTTTAAGAATGGAAATATGATTTCTGGCGCTTCGCAAAATGTGTACAGCATCTCTATGGCTGCGCAGTCGAACGCTGGGAATTACACTTGTGTGGTGACTAACGGGGCTGGAAGTGTTACGAGCCAAGCTGCTGTTTTGACAGTTAATGCACCAGCGGTTGTGGGCTTGGAAATTGTTGCTTCACAAACGGAAATTTGTACGGGCGAAACCGTCACTTTATCCGCAAATCCTACGAATGGTGGCGTTGCGCCAGTTTTTCAGTGGTTCCTGAACGGAAATGCCTTTGGCGGCAGCGTTCAATCGTTTACCATGAATCAACTTCAAGATGGGGACATGCTTACTTGCCAAATTACCTCATCAGAAACCTGTGTGCAAAGCCCAGCGGCCAGTTCAAATACTTTGACCATCCATGTGGAATCCCTGCTGACGGCTTCTCTTTCCATCGCTGCTGATGCAGGAACGGTTTGCGAAGGCAATCCGGTCACCCTCACTGCTACCCCCATCAACGGCGGCAATTCCCCCTCGTATCTATGGACGCTGAACGGCG
>JBGSWN010000023.1:0-19923 GCA_041752395.1 Saprospiraceae bacterium
CCGTTCTTTTTTATCTTTGTGCTGTGACAACTTGGGCAAAATAGGTACATAATTCTTGAGTTTTGTCACTCCAAAGTTATGTCTTTGCCTCGGTTGTCTCTTTTTTTGTCACAGCATTACATCTGATACACCGCCAAAAAACAAATGCTTAGTACTATGCTTGGCATTGACCACCCTTACAGCCTGTCTAAAAGATAAAAATGGAAAATGTCAGCCAGAGAGCGTTACGGGTGATTTCAAGATTATCAAATCCAGTATTCCCTGCAAGGATTTAGGGATTCCCTGGGAGATAAGCTTTGGAGCAAGGTTCGATTTTGATTATCAGGCGAGTTGCAACGGAGATTGCGGGCGCCATGTGGTGACATTCAAGAACAGCCAGGTTTATATCAGGCACCTGAACGGCGTGCTTGATTCGTTTAATGTTGGCATAACAAGTACACTATGCAACAGTACTAATGACCCCAGTAAATTTCTTCCTCACATAATCTTGGAGAGTGCAGTTGACAACCCTGACCCCCGAAACTATGCAGAAGGAGACACGATATCGTTTGTTCTGAAAGATGCAACCTTGGTAAAGGTTGACAAGGAAGGCTTGCCAATATTCAACGAGGAGCAGTCGCCAGTATCCATACCAGATTTTAGTTTTGATTATATCCTAGTTGCTGCGGATTTTGATTGTATTTGAGTTGAAGGCGAGACTTACCAAGTTTTTGAAACTTGGTAAGTCTGTTCCAGTAGAGGCGTCTGCTATCTCATCGGTGATTACAAGGGCTGGCAGGATGATGCCTAATTCGAAAAGGCATTAGATGCGCTGGTAGCTGCGCTGAATGCGGACAGGGGGAGGAGAGGGTGCCGAGTTATTTGTGAGGGTGTCGAATGACGCAGCCCCTGACCCCTAAAGGGGAACCATGAACGCACAGGAGTAGGAACTTCAAAAAGGATGGAGTTGCTAGTACTGAATGGAATTAGGTTCCCCTTTAGGGGTCAGGGGCTGTGGCGTCAAGGACTGGCAGAATGATGCCAAGTCCGAAAAGGCATCGGCTGCGCTGGTAGCTGCGCTGAATGCGGAAAGGGGAGAGGAAAGGGTAAAGAGTTATTTGTGAGGGCTCGTGGTCGAGACTTTCCAAGTTTTATAAACTTGGAAAGTCTATGGCAGGGCAGACGGGGACGTCATCGGCGAAGTTTTGAACCTCGCCGACATTGTACACTGGGCTGAAACTTCGAAAAGGCATGAGCTACGCTAGCAGTCTGATTAGCTTCAAGTCCAACCACGATTGTAAACAGTAAACAACATTTTAAACGCTTTAAAATTTATTAATCATGAAAGGAAAATTTACAACATGGATGCTTTCTATGGCATTGTTAACGACCATGAGCCAGGCAAAAAGCCAAATTGTATTGAATGAAATCGGTTCCGATGGCCGCATTGAAATCAAAAATATCGGCAGCACAGGGGTGGATGTGTTGGGATACTATGTTTGCAATGCAACGGAATGCGTTCAACTCTCCCAGTTGGGGCTTATTTGCCCTTTTCCACCAGCTCCGATTAACCCATTGGGCCCTGGGTCAATTTTGGTTGGAGAGTCAGACCTGATCGGGTTGAGCGATGGGGAGATTGCGCTGTTTTCTTCGTCGAACACAACGGACCCGTTGGCGCTCGTTGATTATGTGCAGTGGGGTTCTTCCGGTCATACATACGAATCGCTGGCGACCACAGCGGGCATTTGGCCAACTGGCGGCTTCACCGCCGCCATTCCTATGGAGGGTTCCCTGGAATATGACGGCAACGGGAATGAGGTGACGGATTGGGTGCTTGCTTTTGTGCCCTCTCCGTGTCAAGAAAATGGCACTGGTTGTGAGGTAATAGCAGGCACTATCGAGACGGACGACCCTACGCTCTTTTGTGTGAATGATTCTAATAGCGATTATCTGGTCGTTGGTTTTTTTGGAAATTCGAGCACTGTATGGTACTTTGTAGTGACGGATTCGGTTGGAACCATCCAAGACTTTGTAGCTGAATCGACAGATTTTGATTTTGAAGGTGCACCAACAGGTACCTCATTTATAAACCTGCTCAGCTATGAGGGCCAATTGATTGGATTGGAAATTGGTGCCAAGCTGGACGACGTGCAAGGGTGCATTGACTTATCCGACAATACGATTGAAATCACAAAAGTGGGCTGTGTATCAGGAACCCATGAATGGGAGCAGGAACTAGCTCAGCTTGTAATATCGCCGAACCCTGCTGACCAAGTGCTGCATTTGTCCAATCTTCCCATCACTAAGGGCGAAGGTTTGACATTTGGCGTGTACACCGCTTTTGGCAAGCTGGCATTGGTCCCGTCTTCTATCAATAGACTGAACGGGGATGTATTAATGGATACTGGCCAATTGCAACCTGGGGTATATTTTTTGATGATTTCCAATGAAAGATTTTCAGGTGCAAGGAAGTTTATCAAGCTGTAATTACCAAAGCTTGCATGTATTGAAGCCTATTGGCAAGATGATGCGAAGTTTGAAAAGGCGTTGGATACGCTGGTAGCTGCGCTGAATGCGGACCGTGGGGAGGAGAAGGTGGTGAGTTATTTGTGAGAGTGTCGCCTGACGCAGCCCCTGACCCCTAAAGGGGAACCATGAACGCACACGTGTAGGAACTTCAACAAAGTGGGAATTTATTTGGACTTTTGAAATTAGGTCCCCCTTTAGGGTCAGGGGCAAAATAACGGACGAACCACCATAGGGATTTCAAAGGATGGAATTTAATTCGGACTTTTGAAATTAGGTTCCCCTTTAGGGGTCAGGGGCTGCGGCAGGCGGGCAATCAAGATAAACAAACAACTGCTATGGAAAAACAACAAGATAAAGCACCAATGCATCAAGGAGCGAGGGCGTCTGTGTTAAACAATGCAGAGAAGAACAGGCTGAACAACACCCCGGCAGAGAAAGCGCTTTGGGAAGCCATCCGCCGAAAGCAGTTGGATGGTTTTAGGTTCAGGAACCAACACGCCATAGGTTCATTCATCGTTGATTTTTATTGTCACGAAGCCAAGCTCGCTATCGAGGTAGATGGCGAATACCATGAAGAAGAAACCCAAAAAGGAATTGATGCAGAACGTACCAGATTGCTTGAAGCATCAAGTGTGAAGTTGATTCGATTCACCAATAAAGCGGTGTTGAGCAATTTGGGGGAAGTTTTAAAAAGTATAAGAACGAATTTGAAGCGGTAGGTCGCAGCCCCTTGCAGCCCCTGTCCCCTAAAAGGGAACCATGAACGCACATGAGTAGGGACTTCAAAAAGGATGGAGTTGCCAGTACTGAATGGAATTAGGTTCCCCTTCAGGGGTCAGGGGCTGTGTCGTGAGGGACTGACAAGCTGTTGCCAATTTCGAAAAGGCATTGGATACACTGGCAGCTGCGCTGGTTGCGGACCGGGGGGAGGATAAGGTGCCGAGTTATTTGTGAGGGTGTCGAATGACTAGCTTTTTGCTTCGCAAGCCTTAGCAACCTCTAAAGGGGAACCATGAACGCACACGGATAGGAACTTCAAAGGTGGAGGTTCCTAGGCCAGTATGAGGTTAGGTTCCCCTTTAGGGCTCAGGGGCCATTGTCGTGATGGACTTCCGCTGACTCCAACGTTAATCAATCCTCAAAGGCTTGGTAAAAGTAACCTCACCGCGGTAGCTACCTTTCATACACAGCAAGCACGGGAAACCAGTAATCCAAGATTTGACCTTCGTCGTCAAAGGTCTCTCCTCGTTCCAAGCTCATTTCAATGACCATGTTTTTGTATTCCGGCGCAAGTTTTCCATGGGGGTCAAGGGTATAAAAGGGCTGTCGGCGGCTATTGCCTGTCACTATTTCGGTGCTTTTCGTCATGGTACAGCAACTGAGGGACAGTGCTTCGACCTTGCGCACCAAGTTCTGGTAATTTACCAAGGCTTTGGCAGGGTCGGTATGGCCGGGGAACCCCGCATGGAATTGGGTGGAGGCGGACATGAGGTCTTCTAGGAAGAATATTTCATCGGCACCATCCATCGGTACTTGGGTACCGTAGTAAATGGCCATCCCATCTATATCTTTCTCGAGGATTCCGTTTACGACGTTAGAAAAACCATACTTGAAATCCTGCGTGATGGCCTCCATTTGTGCGGCAAAGCCTTGGTGGTTTTCCTCTGATGTTTCCAATGAATTTTCTTCGATGGCAAATACGTTGATGACGAAGAAAATGTCATTCGCAGGTCGCATGTCTGCGGGCATGGAACCGTTCTCGGCCCTTGGGGCAAGAAGGAGCGCAACATGCTCGTTCAGCATTTCCATGAAGAACAGGGTGTAATCGTTCATCTGTTGTTTATTGCGGGCACGGGCATCCAAACTGGCGATTCCTGTTGGCCAGCCGGACTCGCTGGCGTGGCGTGCCAAGTCTTCGGGCAGGATGCCGAATTCGGCAGCGATGGTTTTTTTAGTACTTTCATCCCATGAGTAGGTCGAGTAAATTTCACCGAAATCCAACACCCGCATAGGCGTGCCTAATAAATATTCTTGGGCAACAGCAGAAAAATGAAAGGCGAGCAAAGCGACAATAATTTGAAATACTCTCATTAAAAAGTTGATTGGACGACAAAGGTTATGATAAACTGACGACGAAAAATGTAAAGCTAATCCTTTAAAAATCAGCATGTTGAATTATATTTTCAGGAAAGAGAACTTTAAGGTGATTGTGATGATGGCAAGCTAAAGACAGCATAATGTGACGGCTATTGTTTTAGCAAGCCGATGATATTTCATTCCAATTGCAAAGGGGTCGTGATAGTCGCAGGTCAGGTGAGCAATTGGCTATTGCTTCCACCCTACTTCATCACCTCCTTCAGCACCCCCACCGCAAATTCAATCTCCTCCAAGTTCGTGCCCGCAAAGCCGAGCCGTGCGGAATTCCAAGTCTGGTCGCTGGCTTTGTTGTAAATTTTGCCGTTGGTGATGGCCAAACCCCGCTTCCTTGCTGCTTCCGCCACTTGCGGCAATGGAAAAGCCGGGTCGAAATGCGCCCAGATGCTCATGCCGCCTTCTGGTTTTTTAAAACTGACCCGGTCGCCAAGCTGGTCGGTGAGGGTATCGCAAAACCAGTCCCGGCGCTGCTTGTAGATTTTGAGCGCCTTTTTCATGTGCCGCTTTATTTCGCCGAGGCGGAACAGTTCGCCTATGGTTTGCTCCATGGCATAGTCGCCTTGCAGGTCAATGATTTGGCGGCGCTTCCCAATTTCCTTCAAGAGGTTTTGCGGAGCAACCAAAAATCCGATGCGCAGGAACGGGGCAAAGGTCTTGCTCAATGAGCCGGTATAAATCACCATGCCATTGGTATCGGCGCTGGCAAGTGGCAACAGCGGGCTGCTTTCATAATGGAAATCATAGTCGTAATCATCTTCGAGAATGGCGAAATTGCATTTATTGGCGATTTCCAGTAGCTCCATTCGGCGCTCGGCGCAAAGCGTAACGGTGGTCGGCCAATGGTGGTGCGGCGTGATGTACAACATACGCACGCATTTTTTTTCACAAAAATCCCGAATAATATCCGTGCGGAGTCCATGCTCGTCCACGGGGATGCGTACCACTTTTGCCCCGAAATGCGTAAATACCCGCTCCGCATAATAATAGCCGGGGTCGCCTGCCAAGACTATATCACCGGGTTTTAACAGTGCCATACTCGCCATGAATATAGCCATTTGGCTGCCCCGATTAATGAATATATTATCGGGGGTGGTTTGCAGTCCTCGGCTCTCGTTCAGGTGCTCGGACAATTGGGTGCGGAGATATAAATTACCTTCTACATCATAATATCGGAGGTGCTGTATATTGGCCTTGCGGGTGAGTATGCTCTTATAAGTTTGGGAAATAAGCTGGGTGGGCACAAGTCGCAAATCCGGGCCATCGTGCAGCCCAAGGATATGCAGCGGCGGGTAGGTCGGCTCATGGATGTTTTCATAAGACTCCACTTCATATCCAGTCTTTTCCGGGAAGCCTATTTTCGGTAAATTGGTGGCCAAGCGAGCGGGCCGCTTTTCGGGAAGCCGGGTATTAACAAAAGCCCCTTTGGAAGGATGGATTTCCAGCCAACCTTGCGCTTCGAGGTCTTCATAAGCAGCCACGACGGTCTTGCGGTGGACTTCCAACAGGTCGGACATGGCACGGCTGCCGGGGAGCCTCGCACCAGGATGCACTCGGCTTTCCTTGATTTCAGCGGCGATGCTGTTTGCGATTTGAAGATAAAGGGGGACGGAACAGGGATGCTTAATCTTGATGACGGACTTCCAAGGAAACATAGTTGGCTGAGTTTTTAAAGTTGGCTTCCGAAAGCAGCGGAATGTACTCCTGCAAACCACTCAAGTAGGCTCGAAGTTCCCAAACTGCTCTCGAAAAACCATATTTTTTCAAACTCAATCTTTTGTAGTGCCGGACTACCAAACTAATTAAAACCGGACGACAAAGGTAGGGAGAATCCATCGGTTATTTGCACAACTCTCCAAGTGAGAGTTTTTTCATACTCAATCTTTTTTAGTGGGGCTTCGGCCCCAACTTTTTTATCTCACATGCAATTCAATATCAATAAATCACTGGAAATACTGGAACGAACGCCACTCGTTTTGACCTCCCTGCTCGACGGAATTTCCGACGACTGGGTCACATACAATGAAGGCGGCAACTCTTGGAGCCCGGTTGAAGTCGTTGGCCACCTGATAATTGGTGATAAGACCGACTGGATTCCTCGCATGAAACTTATCCTCGAAAAAGGGACGAGCGAGCCATTTGAGCGCTTCAATATGGCCGCTCATTTCGAGGAAATAAAAGGCAAAACGCTCCCTCAGCTCTTGCAAGCATTCACCCAACTTAGGCAAGCCAATTTGCGCATTTTGAAAAGTACGACGCTGGATGCCGATGCCCTCAACCTGAGGGGCATCCATCCAGCGCTCGGCGAGGTGACGTTGCGGGAAATGTTGGCCACCTGGACGGTGCATGACCTTGGCCATATCGCCCAGATTTCGAGGGTGATGGCGAAGCAATATACTTCGGAAGTTGGGCCTTGGGCTGCCTATCTTGGAATTTTGCGGTAAAAGACGGGGGACTTTAGACAATAGACTTTAGATTTGGGCTTCGTAAATTAACTTTCTTTTTTCACCAATATGGACGAATCGAAAACCATTGCAATCATTGACTACCAGCCCATTCACTTCGAGCGCTGGAAAGCCATCAACGAGGCTTGGATTACCCATGCTTATTTCATGGAGGAAATAGACCACCTACATTGCAGCCAGCCGGAGGCGTCCATCTTAGCACCGGGCGGTTTTATTTTGCTGGCGCAATTGGGCGAGGAAATCGCTGGAACGGCTGGTCTCATCAAGGACGATAAAGACACTTACGAACTGATAAAAATGGCCGTTGACAGCCGCTTTCGTGGACACGGGATTGGCCGCCTAATTTGCGAAGCAGCCATTGAAAAAGCAAGGGATGCTGGCGCAAAAATGCTTTATCTGTTCTCGAACCGGAAGGGTTCAGCCACTGCCATCCAAATTTATCGGGAACTTGGTTTCGAGGAAGTACCTTTGGACCGACAAGACTTTGCGAGGGCGGATATTCGGATGGAAATGCGGTTTCGCCCCTGACCCCTAAAGGGGAACCTTAAACAATAACTTCTGCTAAACTCAATAAAAATGGAAGCATTAAAATATCCAATTGGCAAGTTCACAGCACCAGAAAACGTAACGCCTGAAATGCGCCAAGCATGGATTGAAACCATCGCTACCCTACCCCAGCGTTTGGAAGCTGCGCTGGAAGGCATCACGGAGGCACAACTTGATACCCCTTACCGACCTGATGGTTGGACGGTCAGGCAGGTGGTTCACCATTTGGCGGATAGCCATATCAATGCGTTTTGCCGACTGCACCTGTCACTGACAGAAGATGCACCGACCATCAAACCTTACAACGAAGGCGCTTGGGCGATGCTGGCTGATTCGGCGTTGCCGGTGAGCCATTCATTGGATATTCTCCGTGGAATGCATTTCAGGTGGGCGCACCAGCTGCGCAATATGAGCGAAGCTGATTTTCATCGGACGTATGTGCATCCGCAATATGGCAAGATTTACAACATGGATTTGATGACGGCGCTGTATGCTTGGCATTGTGACCATCATTTGGGGCATGTACATTTAATTAATAATTGAAAATGGATAATTGAGAATTATTGGCGCCTAGGATAATTCTCAATTCTCCATTTTCAATTCTCAATTAGTTTAATCCTCGTCTTCCTTCTCATCCACCTGCTTTCCCCACACATTATTGGTTCTTTCCCAATCCAGCAAACGCTCGGAGGCGTCAATTTCAATGCGGGAAATATTCTTGTATTTTTCATCCAACGTAAACTCATAAGTCGGATGCGTCCAGCGCCAATCAGGTAATACCGTGTATTTATCGCCGGTGAATTCTGTGCCTTTTTTTGCCCCACGCATAATATCCAATGGGATATTGAAAATGCGTTTTTTGCCATCTTTATAAGTCACGGTAATATCCAAAGGCATGGGCGTGAGGCCGATGCGTTCAAGCACAACAAGGGTTTCTTTGCGGTTTGCTTTTTCCACTTTTTTTATACCATAATCAATGGTCTTGGTGGTATTAACGAAATACTCTTTGAACCAATCCAATTCCAAACCTGATTCTTTTTCCATGATTCGGATAAAATCATTGGCGTTCGGGTGCCTGAATTTCCAAGTATTAAAATAGACCAACATGGCTTTGTCAAATGCTGGCTTGCCCATGATATACTGTAATTCATGGAGGATGACATGACCTTTTACATAAGCACCGACACTATAAGCTGAATTCGAGGAAAAATGGTCAGAATGTATGGACAATGGTTCTTCCCTACCGGCTTTATTAAAACGAATCATGGTTTCATTGGCCTCCAAATGCGGGTTATCATCTGGCTTGCCACCCATGATGCCTTCTTTTTTCAGGTAGTTTTCTACTTCGGAAGTGGCGTATTCTGTGAAGCCTTCGTCCATCCACGCATACAGGCTTTCATTGCTTCCAAGCAAGCCATAATACCAAGCATGAATGGACTCATGGATAAACGTGCCAAGCCCAGCACCGCCCGCCAGTAGCGTCGCCATTGGGTATTCCATGCCACCATCGCCACCTTCCAGAAAGGAATAGGACTTGTATGGAAATTGCCCAAAATGCTCGTTGATATAAGAAAATGCTTTGTCCATTTGCGCAGGAGCGGCTTCCCAAGTCTTTTTGGTTTTTTCATCCTCGACATACAAGAAGTGCATGTCGAGGCCGTCTTTTCTACGCAAGACCACATGCTTATAATCTGGGTCAGCCGTCCAAGCGAAGTCATGGACATTTTCAGCTTTCCATTGCCAAGTGAAAGTGTCACCTTTTTCTGGGCGAACGGCAGTACCCTCTGGCTCATAACCTTTACCGATGTTTCCACCGTTTTGAAGTATGCCACTGGCACCGAGCATGTACTTCCGGTCTATGGTGATATTCACCTCGAAATCGCCCCAAACGCCATAAAACTCACGGGCCACATAGGGGTTGGCATGCCAGCCTTGATAGTCGTACTCGCAGATTTTAGGATACCACTGCGCCATGCTGTAATCAATGCCGTCGGCGCTGTTGCGGCCAGAGCGGCGAATTTGGATGGGCACTTGGGTATTGAATTCCATCACAAATTCAACGGTAGAATTGGGTTGGATGGGCTTCGGCAATTCCACTTCCAAAATAGTCTCATTCACTTCGAACTTGCATTCCTTGCCATCCATTTTCAAGGAACTGATTTTATGCCAGCCGTATTCTTCCGGCTTGAGTTTGCTGATGCGGTCGCCCACTCGTTTATCCGGGTCGGGGAGGTTGAGGCTGCGCAGATCCATGTTGCTGCCGGGCTGAAAGGCGTTGAAATAAAGGTGGTAAAACACCCGGTCGAGTTCGTCCGGTGAGTTGTTGGTGTACTTGAGGACTTGCTTACCTTTGAACTGGTGCTTCGCAACGTCCATGTCAATGTCCATGCGGTAATTCACCCGCTGCTGCCAGCGCTCGGGCTGGGCGGAGAGGCTTGTTTTTGCGAAGAAAAGAAAGAAAAAAAGAAGGATTGCTCGGTACTGCATCTTTTGTTGATTTGTGAAACGATGGGCAAAAATAGAATAAGCTGGGAAAGATGCCCAATTTGCGGGAAAGGATGACAGGTGAGCGACAATGGTTGCAGGGACCGGGAATGAGGTTAACGATACTCCCATTCCCAAACCTCCCCATCTTCCAAATCAATGACAGAACCAAGCAGTTGAAAACCGTTTTTCGTCAAAATACGGGTAGAGAAATTAGACTCTGGCAAGGTCCTAGCGGTAATCCTTACCGTTGGGGCGGTTTGTTGCGCCAGCAAGACCAACTGCCGACATATCGCTGTTCCGATGCCCTGGTTTTGCATGGCTTCAAAAACCCCGTAGGCGATTTCCACGGAATTATCTGGCGAAATGCCCTTGAAGGCCGCACTGCCGACCAAATGCCCGTCCATTTCCGCATAATAACCAATCCAAGGTGGCTGGTAGCCAATGCGTTGGAAATACTCGACGGCCATGGAAAGGTATTGGCCTTCGGCTTTAAAAAGTGGAATGGCTAAATTCTCTTCAAGGGTGGGTAAAAGCGGAAGGAGTTTCATGTTTGAAAGCTAATTTATTTAAGGGCAAAGGAAGTCAAAATCTTTTCACTGACTGCCTTAAATCCTTCCAAAGCCTCCGTTTCACAAGTAAATGTAAGCACATAAGCTTGGTTGTTTTTCACAAAATAATGCTGCTCCAATTGCAGGTGGAAAGCACCCTGGTCAGCACGGTAAACCAATTTATAGTACACGTCAGTTCCTGATTTAAGCTTGTCCATTGAAATGACTTGAAAATTGGTGAGTAGCTGCCGCAATTGCCCAAAACAATGCTGCACATAGCCATCCAAGTCAAGGCCATATTCGGCGATGCTTTGTGAAACGAGGTTGATGTTTTCCTGAAAATCATCGGTAGCGTTGCTTTTTGGTGACAATAACAATAGCTCGGTCTCCATCTGTCCGCTTTGGTCGAGCTGCCAATCGAATGGGTATTGAAGCGAGTAAGTGGGTTGGTCCAAGGTTTTCCAATCGGGGTTTGTTTGGCAAAAAACAGCCGAAGCAGCGCAAATGAACACAGGTAGCAAGCAAAATTTAATTGAATGAATCATGCAGTTTGATTTTGCTTTGCTTTTTCTAAAACCAAGCCATTTTAAGAATGCAAATCCCTGCGCTATATTTACCCTTCAAAAATGAACCAACCACATGGAGCAGCTACCTGACGAAGCCGAAGAACGGCTCAAAAAACTGGAACTGGAAAACATACGCCTTCGGACGGAGCTCGAAGCCCGCAAGGCGATGACGTCAACGAAAAAGACCGTCGGAAAACTTGTGGCCAGCACGACCACCCGCTACATGGTTGGCAAAGGGCTGAAATCGAGCTTCAAGCAACTGCTGGAAGAGCTGCCGAACGGCAAAGTGTCCAAAGATACCCTCGCCGACATCCTTACCCATTTTATCTGGCGGGTGACGAGGATTGGTACTTTCGCACTTGTCATGGGATTGGCGCCCATGCTTATCCTCATCGTGCAGACGTGGATACTGAGCCGCCAAAACAAGGAGCTGGATGTGCAGAACAAGCTCATTGGCCGCCAAAACGAACGCCTCGACCAGCAGATAAACCTGGAGGAGGGCAACCGCCGCAGCTCCCTGATTTTCTTCATGAGCAATATCATGGACAAGCTCGACCTTGAATTGCGGAGCAACCCCGACCGAACCCTGAGCGAGCCGCTGATTGGCCGAATCGTATCCCTGACGCAGTCCATGCGGCCCTACCGTTACCTCGAAAACGACTCCCTGACGCCTCGGCAGCTTAGCCCCGAGCGTGGGCAACTTCTCTTTTCCCTCATCAACAGTGACCTCGACCAGCGGACCTACGACAAGATTTTTGCGAGAGCAAATTTCAACTACGCCGACCTGCGGGAGGCGAATTTCTCGGAGGCTTACCTACGGGGCGCACAGTTGGCGCACTCGTCCTTTTCCAACGCCAATTTCAACTACGCCGACCTGACGAATGCCGACCTGCGTGGCGCTTACCTCGAAAAAGCGACCTTCCGGAACACGCTGATGGACGGCGTGAACCTCTCCGACGCCAACCTCCACGAGAGCCGGATGGAGCATATTTCGATGCACGACGGCAACCTCAGCAATGCTGACCTTCGGGAAATCTACCTAGAAGGCGACTTCACGGGCACCAACCTCCAGAACGTGAAACTGAAGGACGCCAGCCTCGTGGACGTGAACCTCGAAGGCTGCTATTTCAAGTCCCTCGGCTGGATTGACAGCCTGCGGTTCCTCGACGTGAAGGGCCTGCGCTTCGTCCGGGAGATTTACAACCCGAACCTTGAGCTTCGCAAGAAGGGCTTCCTCACTGACAGCATGTACGTGCTGCGGCTCGACCCCGCTTCTTCGCTGGCGCAAATGCAGCAGTGCAGCCAAGCCGTGGCCGAGCTGGTGCGCAGCAATACCCGGGTAAAAGCACTCCAACAGCAGGCCCGCAAGGATGGCCAAGCCCTTTCGCTCTATGCCGCCAAGAACCCCTTCGGCATGGAGGACCTCGGCATTGCCAAGGACTCGGTCTATCTCTTCCGCCTTGCCGTGGACCAAATGGACATGGGCAGCACAGCGCTTTGGGTGCAATACCTGCCAAAGGCGCAGCGGCTGTATGAGGTTTTTCCGAATGAGGATAAGGAGGGGGTGGAGATGGTTTTTGATAAAAAGCTGTTGAAAATGTTGGGGGATGGGTGTGAGTGAATGGTGATTGGTGACTAGTGATTGGTGATTGGGGCTTTATGGGAGAATTTATCGGTACACCTAAAATTTTATTTAAATCAATTAGTACCTTGTTGTCGTAATGTTCATGTCGCTTTTAAATTGAAAAAAATGAAAAAACTAACTTTAATTATTTGCTGCATCTTAGGAATCGTAAGCTTGAACGCCCAAGTCTCCCGCTTCTCCAAAAACGCCTACACCAACTGCAAGGGCGATACCCTCAACTATCGCCTACTGTATCCCGACGCCAATCCGCTGCGCAAATACCCGCTGGTCATCTTCCTGCACGGCTCTGGTGAGCGGGGCAAGGACAACGAGGCCCAGCTAAAATGGGGCGTCGAGGCCTTTGCCACGGACGAGATGATGTCCATGCACCCGGCGCTGGTCATCGCTCCGCAATGCCCGACGGGACAGGGCTGGTCGAACTTTAAGCGCACGGAAGGAAGCCGAGAAATGTTGCTGGAAGCGACGCCCAGCATACCCATGCAATTGCTCTACGAACTCATCCAAAAGACTATCAAGGAAATGCCGGTGGACACGAACCGCATCTATATCACGGGCCTCTCGATGGGCGGCTTTGGCACTTTCGATGCCATAGCGAGGTATCCATACCTCTTTGCCGCTGCCATTCCCGTCTGCGGTGGCGGCGATACTTCCAAGGCGCCTGTCTTTGCGAAAATGCCCATCTGGATACTCCACGGCTCCGAGGATGCCGCCGTTGACCCGCAATTTTCTTTGGATATGGAACAGGCGCTGGTGAAAGCAGGTGCTCATCCCGGCTTCACGATGTACCCGGAAGTGGGCCATTTTTCTTGGCTGATGGCGTATAATGATAAGCTGGTGCTGGAGTGGTTGTTTAGGCAGGGGAAGTGAGGAAAAAAACGAATCGGTACTAAACCATTCAAAAGTTAGTACCCATTCGTTTATTTTAAATTGTATTTACTCAACTAATTTCACGGCTTTTGTTTTTCCGCTCCAAAATCCACCACTTAGTTGTAAATCATATACTCCTTTGGCAGGTACTTCAAAAACTAATAGCCCAGATGTTTGAATATTGGGCTGGCATTGCTTTAAAAATAGCGTTTTTCCTCCTGACATTTCCACCGCTGTAGTTCCGTTATTAGAAGATTCATATTCAGTACCCTGTTCATCAGTTAACTTAAACATTGAATTATCAATTGTCCGGCTTTCCTTACTTACATTTTTTATCGTAACAGGAACAAGTAAAAAAATACCGTCTGCTGTCTCGTTAATAAATTCATTACCTAATTTCTTTTTAAATTGAATTTCGTCAACTCGATAAACAAAATTACCAACTTCAATTGCGTCACCAATTTTATTATATTCAATCTTTGGTTCCTCTTTTTCAAACGCTGCCACTTTTGTTGGCGTTGGAGCACTTATGTTGTTACTAATTTCTTCAGCATTAAGCTGAGTTTTCGGCATTGCAATTCCACCGATAATTAATCCTGCTATTACCACAGTATATTTTTGCCATGTTTGGAAATTCATTTTAATTTTTTCTTCTATGAATTTCAAACTAATTGGAAGACAAACCAATCCTGCAATAATGTAAAAAAAGGAAGTGGCAATGCCACCAGTGGTCAATGCTCCAAGACCACCAAGGAGAAATAGAATTCCTGCAATCCATTTTAATGTTGATTTCATGATTTTTTTGATTTAAAAATTATTGTTGAAATAAAATTAGCACTTTCCAGTGTGCTGGAATGACCTAGTTTGTGTGTATTTTAAATTAAATTAAGAAAATTCACTTAATAATACCTACAAAAATTAACATTATCGAGGGATACAACTTGACAATTCAAATATCAAGCCAATAAATCCGCTGTATTGATTACCTTTCAGTAATTTGTCACACTAACTTCATCCCACATTAAATTTAGTAAAATCAAAAAAAGCTCCCACCCCATTGTCACAACTACCCCATTTTCGTACTTCGAAATCAGTCCTTATCTAACCGAAAATGGTTCATTTTCAACTTTTAAAGAGTTTCGTTGCACGGCCACGGTGGTTAAGCCATGCAACGAAATTTCATCTTAATCTCCCGTACCGAATTCTCTTATCCAACCGTCCACATTTACAACCTTGTCCCCATCAAAGATGACTTTGAAATAGGTAATTGTCCTGCTTTTCTCCTCTGGGCAATTCGGGCTAAAAACATAGATGTAATTCCCTTCCTCGAATTTGTCCGGTTTTCCGAAAAGGCCCTCTACCTGAGTTTTGTCGAGCTGTAGGAGACAGGCTTTGTGTACGCTGCCAAATGTTTCAATTTCGCTGTAATATTTGTGGCAAGGGCTTTTCCTAAACCGCTGCCAATTTTCCTTAACCGATAAATATACAGCCTCACAGCCTTGTGGCAGTTTGTCCTGTCGGATACTTGGTGGCTGAGGAACGTATGCCCGGCATGAGCATAAAATGATGGATGCTAATAGAACAATATTTCTCATAGTTTCACGATTTTATGAGTTGAAGAATATTTGCCGGATTTGCTAAAAGTGCTCAAAAAGTATATTCCCGTAGGGAGCTTTGATAAATCTAGTACAATTGAATTGCCTGTTACCTGTGTGTCAATTTTTGTTCTTCCTAATTGGTCTGTCAAAAGAATAGCTTCAAAATGCCCTCCCAAGTTGCTAATGTTTAGTTGCGTACCCACTGGGTTGGGAAACAAGAGGATTTTTTCCTGCTGGAAAGATTCCAAAGTAGGTGTGCTAAGGCAGCTTGACAAAGACGTCATGGGTTCAGTGCAATCATTAGGGGCAGCAGATGTATTTAACCCTTCCATGTATTTTCCACCTTCAATATCTCCTGCTTTCAGCATTCTTTTAGGGCCAAAAATTTCCCACCACATGACATCGTTCTGCTGGTTTACATGTTGTAATTGCTGGGCATGGCCAAGCTCATGCAACGCTAGGGCCTGTAGGTCTGGATGCCCGTTCCAGTTAAAATCAGGTTCGTAATCCTCTGAAGTGTACCAGTTTTCACCACTCTTAAAGCGTATTTCAAAATACCTTAATGGATATACAAGAATATTGCCCCCAGCCGAACAACCTGTTGAATAGTCTCTTAGGGTATTTGCTTTGGTGGTGACGTTAAGACCTACTGGACCTAAATCATTAGTAAGGTCAATCTTACAGGCATTCTGCTGTGCCCATGATGGGATATCGGAATATTCCCTCATTCTAAAATTCACATGGGTGGTGTCTATCCATGTACAGAGTGCCCTTTCAAATGCGGCTGTTGCACCTTGCAGGTCTTTAAAATCTTGCGTATAATAAAGGTTGTAGCCAGCATTTTCACTATATACACCTGCCAATCGGGTAGTTTTCTTGATGGGACTGTACCACCGTTATCATTAAAAGGTCTATTTATTGAGGCAAGCCTAACCGTGATACTTTCGCTGCTCTTTTTGGTCGAGCCACCAATTTTAACCCAGATTGGTCCTGAACCTGCATAGAGTTCATTTGTCACTACATCGTCATGGTATCCAACAGTCGGCACAATTACCCGAATTGAGTCATCACTCCAATAAACATAATCCCCAGGCAATGGCCTTACTCTGTTGTTCTGATTGATACCCACCGATGCATCGGAAAAGAAAACTACGCTACTGCCTTGGGTGCTGCCAAAATTGCTACCATAGATACGAAGGGTGTCGCTTGTTCCCGCTCTCAGTGAAAGGGGACGGATACTGTCAATCTCCGGTGCAAAATGCTCAAAATCAAAATCCGTCTCCACCACAACCGTATCGAACTCGTATGCCGTCCCACTGTACCAAAACTTGCTCAATGCGTACATTTCAGCTACGTCAAAGGAAATACCGGGGTCGGCAAAAGGGTTTTGAATGGTCAGGCTGGCTTGGGCGAGCGTCTGTTGCGTAGTGGTAAGGGTTGATATTCCGGTGGCAGAACCAGTCGTCGAAAGTTCAATCTTTGCCTTGCTAGAGGTCAAGTTCGACTTGGAGAGTGAATAGACCGTGTTGGTTGAAATACCATATGTTTGAAGTGCAAGATTCCCGTTGGTAGCGACATTAGAGCCAAAGCAGTCGGTATTATAGTTGACAGCGGCCCCCGCCTTGTAGAGCAGCTCGTTGTTGTAAAGCACATTAACCTTGATGTTGAAATTGACGGTCGAGCCGGAAATAGAGGTAGTTTCGAAGAAATACCTTATCCCCGTCTTGCTACCCGATTTTGAGGTATCGGTGATTAGTGTCCTAGCCTGTCCCGTTGCAAGCGCAATCGGTTTGTAAATGTCTTCGTCAATGCTTGCGTAAGAATGGAACGGCTCAACTGCAACCCGTCCGATGTTTTCGTCTTGCACAAACTTCAAAAACCCCTGCAAACTGGAATACACTTCGAATGAAGGGTTTGGAAAGTCCCTGTTGTCGGTTTCCGGTACTGTGTTGCTTTCAAGAAAGAATATGCCTTCCTCCCTTGGCCGCAGTGTGAGCATGTGCGACCATGTAACGATTTCATCATTCATCTCACCGCCCCATGTGGTAATGGTGACAAAATTCTCTTTTAGTTTTCCTTTCAAAAGTGCGCTGACAGCAATCTTGTTCGCCGTGTAAACCTCCCCGTCCGAGGTTTTGTAGCTTTCTTGGGCTATTACCCGACCTTCGACAATCAGGCTGGACTGCTGGATTTTCTCATCAAGGCTGATTTCGTACAATTGCGCTTTTGCGGTGTAAGTAAAGGCAAAAATGCACATGAACAGTAAAACGGTGCTTTGGAAAAAGTTTTTCATGACGTTAATTTATAAAAGTGAAGAAATATGGTTTTGCATTTTGATTATATTTTTCTTTGCGCCTAACTTCACAATACACATATCTCACCCATCACTGCAATTGCGTGTATTTCCACATTATCTGCTCCAACTACCTGCAAAGTAGAAAGGAGCAAAATGTCAAAAAGCTAAATTCTCAATTCAAAACAACCTGCCAAAGCTACTCCTTTCCATCAAAAAAACAAATCACATCATTGAAAAAAATCGCAAGAACCCCCGTAGCAGTTCCTACCCTTCCCATCCCGAAATTTTGAATCAAAAAAATCTCCCACCCCAATGTCACAACGCTCCCAATTTCCGTCCCAAAATGCATCGTTTTCATCCCGGGCTGTAAAGCTATTTGGCCAAAAAAATAGGGTCAAAACCCGTAAAAAAAGGCTGTTTTTTCCCGTTTTATCGTTTTCAGTTCGCATTAGATTGATTTCATCCCGAATTGAATTGATTCTATTTCGGGATGAAAACGATGCATTTTTGGCTGCAAAAAGGCTTGAACCCAGATAAATGCTGATGGTTTGACATTTTTTTTGCCTTGGTCAGAATTTTTTTTTGAGGAAAAAGGAGGTTTACACATTAGTATATAGGAAGAGGAATTTTAATGTGAATTTGAAAAACAATGTCACAAAACGGAAAAAAAAATTGTAAACAAATGAAATACTTTTTACATTTGTAACGAAAGAAAGTCACGCCAAAGGCTTTGTACTACGCTCGATAGGAATATGAAGCCCGGCACCTAAAAACAAAATGCCTATGTCGTTGCTCCGTGACTACAATAATTTGGGCGCAACCAAATTGAAAAACTTTACAAAAGGGGTCATTGATGGCCTTAGTTCCGATGCAATCTTTACTAGCTTAGCTACCGACGTTACCGCACTGACTGCCTTGAACACAGCGCTTGGATTAAGCATTCTGCCTTTTAACGAAAGCACAAAGCTTACCAACGATGAGATGATGAACAAAAAAAGCCTAGTCGTCAAGAAACTGGATGAAATACTACCGTTGGCAGATACTATTTGTGGCAACGATATAGACAAAGAACGTTCGAGTGGCTTTACATCGAGCAAAAGAGGGCGTACACGCCGTACTTTTATCGCTCCTGCGCATATCGCTGAATGTGTATCTACTGGTGTTCCTGGGCAAGTATTGATTACATTAACGGCCTCCATACCCGGCAATACTGGTTATGAAGTGCATTATATTGCCGATGGAAAAGACTATATTGCAGGTACTTACAAGGTTAGAAATCGCACCTTGCAAATATTGGCAAGTGGTTTTCCATCCGGTAAGACCGTAAGCGTGTATCTTATTACATTAAGCACCAATAGCCTGCGCAGCACACCTTCAAATTATGTGCCTGCAGCAGCAGCTTAATAATTGAAACAATAGAAAAATGGCGGCATGATTAATTTCATGTCGCCATTGTTATTTTTTATTATCAAGGAAGTAATGGACATTATTAACTCATCACTTATTCCCGCTTAAAAAGTGCTATTTCTTCCATTTTCAGCTTTATTTTCAGCCAATCTTTTAGCTTCACTGAGGTAGTAGAATCGAGGGTGCTTGCGCAATCATAAACCATCACACCAACTACTTTTACGGAATCCGTGCCTTCGTTGTAGTAATGCTTTGCAATGGATAGGTTCTTGATACTTGGAAAAAGCGCCTTACACTCATTCAATATCTCATTGTTGTTTAGTTTGCTGCTCTGCAATTCTTTTTTAAGACCCATTATAATGGCATCTTTTTCATTGATTTCGACATCTGTCCGACCCAATTCATTGATTATATCATTTTTAAGGTCGGAGGTATCCTGTCTGATTATCAATTTCGTGTCTTTAATATCATAGTATTTTAGTTTGTCGTTCAGCGAAGATATAGTGCTTGGTGGCAGTTTTTCCAGACATGCTAATTCCAATTTTTTAGGAGTGGTATTGTAGTTATACTTCACGCTAAAAGGTTTTGTGCAAATGTTTGAAAGCGAGGTGTAATAAGGGTTTTCATATCGGCCATTCTATCATGGTTATGGTTAATCTCAAATAAGGAGGTTTCGATAGCCTCATGGAATTTCTTGCCGCAATCAAAATAGTGTGTTCCCAATACGTCTTTTTTGATGTACCTCCAGACCCGCTCAATCAAATTCAGGTTGGGCGAATAGGGCGGCAGGAACACCAGGTGGATGCCAAGTGTCTTGGCCAGCTCCTTGACATAGTCGC
>JBGSWN010000024.1:0-72682 GCA_041752395.1 Saprospiraceae bacterium
ATTGCGCCAAGAAATTCCATGAGGCTATCGAAACCTCCTTATTTGAGATTAACCATAACCATGATAGAATGGCCGATATGAAAACCCTTATTACACCTCGCTTTCAAACATTTGCACAAAACCTTTTAGCGTGAAGTATAACATTAAAACTTAAACATGAAAAAATACAGCCTTATTCTGACCTTGCTCGCAATATCCTTTTCAATCAGTGCCCAACAAACCATTAATGGTTTCATCATGCACGATGGCATAAAAAGGGATTATATCCTTTACGTTCCCGCCATATACACCGGTGACTCACCTGTTCCACTGGTGCTTAATTTTCACGGGTATACCAGCAATGCCAACGAGCAGATGTGGTATGGCGACTTTCGCTCCATCGCCGATACCGCCAATTTCATAGTGGTGCATCCGCAAGGCACGCTGTTCAACGGTAGCACCCATTTTAACGTGGGTGGTTGGACGATTGGCAGCACAGTGGATGATGTTGGGTTCTCGGCAGCATTGATTGACAGCCTGGCAGTGGCTTACAATATCAACTTGGATAGGGTTTATTCCACGGGCATGTCAAATGGCGGGTTCATGAGCTTTCTGCTGGCGTGCCAGTTGAGTGAAAAAATTGCCGCAATTGCTTCGGTTACTGGCTCCATGACGCCCCAAACCTTCAACTCCTGCAACCCCCAACACCCCATGCCCATACTGCAAATACATGGCACTAGCGACAACGTCATCCCCTACACAGGAACCACATGGACAAAATCGATTGCTGATGTTATGAACTATTGGGTAGGGTTCAACCACTGCTCCACCCAAGCGACAACCGTTGATTTACCCAATATAGACCCCAATGACGGCAGCACCGCAGCGCACAGCGTGTACAGCGGCGGTGACAAAAACACGACGGCTGAACATTTCAAAATAACCGGTGGCTTCCACACCTGGCCCGGTTCGGCATTTGGTGGGGCAGGCACCAACAAAGACTTTAATGCTTCCCTTGAAATCTGGAAGTTTTTCTCAAGATACGACCTCAACAGCCTGACCAGCACAACTTCCAATATTGACCTTCTGGCCGAAAAAAAAGTGAGTATTTACCCTAACCCTACCGTTTCCCATATCAATATTGACATTGATTTTTCAAATGAAATGGAATATGAAATCGTTTCGCTGTTGGGCGAGCGTTTGCTACGTGGTCGAATAGTTTCCAAAAGTCAAACGATAGATTTGGCTGGTTTACCTAATGGATTTTTGACCCTCAAAATCGGAAACGAATGCTTTAAAATCATAAAAATGGAATAGCGGGCCAGCGCCTTCCTGATTTTGCCGTAGGCCGATTCCAGCACCTCCTCCGGCGTGGCCGATTCAATGGCCACTTCCTTTTCTTCCTGCTTGCCCGACTTGCCGCCGCTCGGGCCGATGAAATCCAGATAGGCCGGATACCGCTTTAGGTAGGCGACATTTATCTCCTTTGGATTGGACTTCAAGACCTCCCTGCCTGCGTCCGTAAGCATGAAATAGGCCCGCCGTGGCGACTCCAACAGCCCGGCCTTCATCAAATGCGTCTTCGACCAGCCTACCCGGTTGTCGAAAATGGCTTGGCTGCCGCTCGGCAACAGCTCCTGCCGCTCTTCCTCCGTCAGTTGGAAAAATGCTGGTTTTGGCTAGGAAGAAATAGTTGCAAACGGCAAAGGCGAGCAAGGACACTGCTGGGGGGGACTTAGTTATGGAGGCACTGCTTAGTTGGGAAGGAGGTACACTTGCGGAAAATGGGGTTGCCATATCACCAAAATTTGATTTACATTTGTAGCATAAATGGCACTTCATGAAAAGCAATGCGCCACAAGTAATGGACAAAAAACAAATACTTCACACGCTTGCGCAGCACAAGTCCGTGCTCAAGGAATTGGGCGTTGAGCGCATTGCCCTCTTCGGCTCCTTCGCTCGTGACACCGCCCGACCCGATAGTGACGTGGATTTGCTGGTGGAACTCAAAGAACCGAAATACCTACAACTGCTACAACTGTCCGATTACCTCACCGAACTGCTTGGCCGAAAAGTTGACCTCATCCGCAAAGGCCCACACTTGAAGGCACGTTTCTTGGAAGCCGTCGAAAAAGACCTCTACTATGTCTGAAATCCTTCAAAACCGCTTGGCTACGCTGCTCGAGGCCATTGAACTTATCGAGCGAAGGATGTCCAATATCAAGGTAGCCGATGATTTTGTGGATACCTAGGAGGGCCTACTCATCATGGACGCAATCGCCATCCGGCTACAGGTAATAGGGGAAACCACCAAGAAGATTGACCTACAGTTTCCTGAGTACCTGCCCTCCAAAGGCATAGACACAAAACCCATCATCCGCTTCCGTGATTTTATTTCCCACCACTACGACGAAGCTGACTATGAAGTGCTGTATGAAATCTGCACCAAGCACCTGCCTACACTGAAGGAGCAGTTGCTTGGGTAAAGTAACCCCGATTCGCTTCACCCTTGCTAGTCTCTATCGTTTCCCGTAGGCCGTGCTCCTGGCCATCTGCGCAGGATTGGAGGAGGGGGGCAGATGAATTGGAAGTCGGGTATAGGCATGTGATTAGAGTTTGGTGTTTAACGTCACGCATTCCTGATAAGGTCGTAATGAGTCATTTATCCTTAACACACCTGAAGCCAAGGTCTTTAAATGAGTTTTGGGGAGGCTGGCCATGCCTGAACGTTGGCCTGCTTTTGCCGTAGTCTTCCTTGTATGAACCGCCTCTGATAACGTAGCAGGATTCACACTTGTTGATTTCATCTATTTTCCCACCAGGATAGGGTCCCCAAGTGGAGTTGGTCCACTCGTAAACATTTCCGAGTAAATCGTACAACCCATATCCATTGGCTTTTTTCTGTTTGATTGGGTGCAATATGTCATCAGAATTTCGCTGGTGCCATGCAATTTCATTCAACAATGCTTCATTCAGTTTTGCAGTTTTACCCTTCGCTGCAAATTCAAATTCAGCTTCTGTAGGTAACCGCTTGCCATAAAATAAAGCAAATTCATTCGCACCATACCATGTAATCCAGACAACCGGATGATCTTCTTTTCCAGGTTTGGAAAACCAAAGTGTATATCTCTTCTCCAGCCCGAAATCGGGATGTTTTATCAATTCCCTCAATTTTTTCTTATCCGAATTTTCACCTGATTTGTAATAGTCGTTTAGAAAATCAGCGTACTCTTTATTAGTAACCTCATGCTCATCCATGAAGAAATCATTTACTTTCACTTTATGCGCTGGCCTTTCTTCCAAATAGATGCAGTCAAACATATGAATCCCATTACATCCCATCATAATCTCTCCGCCCTTGACCCAAACCATCCCGCTAGGAGCCTGGGAGTTATACCCAATGCATATCACAAGCATGCCCATCACAAAAAGTAGTTCCTTCATTGAAGATATTTAGTTTTAAAATTCCAGCAAAGATAGCCCCTATTTCCACTGGAAGCTATTTATGATTACCCATTTCAGGGTCTTAAGTTGACGACATTGGTTTTTTGGACAACAGCCAATAGTCAACGGCTGTTCGTCTAAAACCTATCCCACCCTATAAGTTCAAGGATACGATTGCTCGTAACAGTCGTATCGCTGGATGTTCAAGATACTAAAAATGGAATCACACTTATGACCACTGGCTTGAGAATCCTGAATCAGACAATTCCCTACCCAACTTCAAAATAATCATTGTCAATCCGCTTCAAATCATAGGTGGCTGAGGTGGAAACCCCAAGTCCATAGTCAATCATATAATTCGCCAATTGGTAGCCATCAATCAGGATAACCCGCTTGGAAATGGACTTGACGTATTCCATAGCACCCGCCGTGAAGCTGGAAGTCGTGATGAAAACGCCCTTGTTGGCACGCTGGCCGTCCAAGGCACCCACGAAGGACTGCACATCGGGGCGGCCAATGGGCTGCGAGTCCCAACGCTTGGCTTGGAGGTAGATGAAATCCAGGCCCAGCATATCTTCTTTGATGATGCCATCAATGCCGCCATCGCCCGTCAGTTTGGTGGCACGGCCAGCGTCCTTGATGCTGCCGCCGTAGCCCATCTTCACCAGCAGCTCCACCACCAGGCGCTCGAAAAAAGCGGGCGGGCACTGCTTTATCTTCTCCAAAAGGTCGGAGGCCAGCGCCTTCCTGATTTTGCCGTAGGCCGATTCCAGCACCTCCTCCGGCGTGGCCGATTCCAGCACCACTTCCTTTTCCTCTTGCTTGCCAGACTTGCCGACATTCGGGCCAATGAATTCCAGATAGGCCGGATACCGCTTTAGGTAGGCGGTGTTTAGCTCCTTCGGATTGGCCTTCAAGACCTCCCTGCCAGCTTCCGGCCCTTTGAAATAGGCCCGTCGTGGCGACTCCAACAGCCCGGCCTTCATCAGATGCGTCTTCGACCAGCCTACCCGGTTGTCGAAAATGGCTTGGCTGCCGCTCGGCAATAGCTCCTGCCGCTCTTCTTCCGTCAGTTGGAAAGTAGTGACTAAGGTCTCTATCGTTTCCCGTAAGCCGTGCGCTTGGCCATCGGCGCAGGATTGGAGGAGGGGGAGCTAAGAAACTTAAATTCTGTGGAAATCATACTTGCGACAACTGGGTTTAAACCGTGGCTTATAAAAGCCTGTCCCGCCATTCGGGAATGATAGGTGTTAACAGTGAATACAGATACGATTGCTTTCAGCAATCGTATCTGTTACAACCTCAGTTGCCTTATCTCTATTGAATTTGTATTCGCTTTACTGTTGACAGGCCATCATGACTTTCAATATGCACCATATACAAACCTGGTGTTATATACAAAACTTGAAGCTCTTCTCCAGAAGCAACATTGGTCCAATTCTCAACAATCCTTCCATGAACATCTATTAAACTGATATTAAAATTTGAAGTTGGGGCTAATGAATTTACAGTGAAATGACTAGTGGACAAAGTTGGGACTATATCAAATGAATTTGAATAGCCTTCATGTGTTGCTGTAAACATATTCACTGTCACATTCACCACCATCGTACATGCATTACTATCTGAAATAGTTACCGAATAAATTCCAGCGGGGACATTCATTAATTCCATCATCATAGTAGATGCTGGATCACTCCATACATACGAATATGGCGGTGTACCTCCAGTTACCATAACAACAGCAGACCCATCAGAATTGCTGCCTAACGCACTGGTTGAATCCGTCGTAACTACAAATTGGTCAGGAGCAGTAACTTCATATGTTGAAGTCAAAGTGACGCCATTTGCATCTTCAATCGTAACAGTATAGGTTCCTTCCGCTAAACCACTCGGTGAAGGTCCTTCAACATTCGAAGGCATCCACGAATAGGTATAAGGCGCTGCTCCTCCAATTACTTCAACTATTATTTGCCCATCAGAACTACCAGGGCAACTAGTATTTTGAATGTCCGCTCCTTGTATAGCCAAAGGAAGGATGGAAGCATCCGTGTATATGTCAACTATACTACTCGCATAATTACCACTAAAATTAACTCCACCTGCAAATAAAACTTTATTGGCAATTGCTACTGCTCTACTTTCCGTTCTTTGATTAGGCAAAACATCTGTTGTCCATTGATGAGTCTGTCCATCGTAAATAAAAACGGTCTGATCGGAGGCTACTATCTGATTTCCACCAGCAAAGTAAAGCTTGTTGCCTAAAATTGCACCTGTGCTATATCCAGGCTGAGACAGTCCAGGTGTGAGATTGTAGGTAGTCCATTGACCTGTTCCAGCATCAAATATATAAGCCAATGGGTAGTTATTGCCCCAAAGCACCATTTGATTTCCAATTACCGCCGAACGCATATTGGTGACATCATCCGGCAAGGTACCTGAAGCTACTTGAAGCGTATTCACATCAATGTATTCAACTACATCAGAGAACAACGTAAGGCTGGACGAAGGCTGACCACCTGCAACTATTAGCTTATCATTGATTAACGCCAATGAGACATTGGTTCTACCTTGGGTCAGATTAATGGTCGTCCAAGTGTTGTTGGCATTGTTGTAAACGTCAACCTGAGAACTATATCCGGTATTGCCAGCAGAACCACCTACGAAAAAGACTTGTTCGCCAATAGTGATGGATCGCATGCCTGTTCTGGTTACAGCAAATGAGTCCAAGGACCATTCTTTAGTCTCAAGATTATAAACATTGATTTTATTGGTGGCTTGGCCAAATATCTTGCCACCTGCTAGCATCACTTTATGGCCAACAGAAGCAAGTATATAATCATTCCTCGTGTCGGGCATACTCACAGTTTCCCATGTGCCTCCCACATTTTCATAGACAAATAAGTTTCCTACAACACCAGTAGCACTCTTTCCGAAGACAGCCCAATCACCTGTTACTGTAGAACTAAAGTTTGAACCGTTGTAAAAAGAAATATTCTGTGTGCTCCAAGTATTTGTGGTAGCATCAAATATTTCAGCCGTACTAGTTGAAGCCCCATTTGAAGCAGTTTTGCCTCCTACAATTAGCAATTTATTTCCGAATTTAACTGGTGTCACGGCAGTTTTTCCTTCACTCATATTAGCCAACGTCCATTGGCCAAATGATAGCGTACTAATAAATAGCAAAAGAGAAGAAATAGTCAAGTTCATTTTCATGTTTTTTAATTTAAGATTTAATTTAATTTAGTGATTTTAATTTTGCAAAAAGAGCGTGTCCACTAGTATTCACCAGAATCCTCCACAATCCGCACCTCCTCCCACAACCCATACACCACCCCATCTATCGCTTGATCCGTCCGAAGCATGTCCGCTTGAAGGGCGGCGGCCTCAGGCATCCACCCTGTCCCTGTCCGCAGCAGCGACGTAGGTGGCCAACTTGGTCAGGTCTGCAAAAATGGGACTGAGCAGGTTCACGAACTTTTCCATACTCGCCTTGGTGTCGGCGTAAGCAAAGAATGCTCCGGCTTCCGGGTCAAACTCGATATGGTCAAGCAAAACGGGGTCAAGCTGTTCGAGTATCTGGGTGATATGGCCTTCCCAACAGTAGCCATTTCCCTCGTATTCGTGTTCGTTGAAGAAATCGTAATACTTGGGGTACAGTGCCTCGCTTTCAAGGTCGGCACTGATGGTATAGTTGCCGTCCTCGGCACTGGTTTGGAATGGAAATGAGTCTTTCATTTTTAAGTATTTTTAAATTTAAGTGTTTTCAATGATTTTGATTTCCTCCCCCGTAAGCCCATACAACCCATACACCACCCCATCTATCTCCCTATCCACACGCTGAATGTAGGCTTGCAGGGCGGCGGCCTTGGCTCGCTGCTCCTCGAATAGCATGCAAGCTTGCATTAACATTATCATCCCATATTAAAAACAAACCTAAATGACACCAACACCTTACCTATGCATTATCAAAAAGGGATGGTGTTCTTTGATAATCCTTATTCACTACAAAGCGAGGTTTGACGCCATCAGCTCGCTTGATAAATTCTTTTTTTTCGAGTGCATTTATTATAGAACGTACCTTGCGTGAATAATTATCATAATCACGTAGGTCTCTTACTACTTTGTGCTTTCTAGTGTAAATGAACAAATCTACTGCTTTTGCACTCACTGCCATTTCTAAGCTGTATTCATTATGCATATAAATACAATCAAGTACTTCTTTATAATCTGAGGCTAAGTCATCAAAAGTGCCGCCGAAAATTTCACGGAGCTTATTTTTAAAATCCGTCTGTACTAACACTCTGTTCACAATGAAAACAGGATGGCTAAAATTGATGTTTATTGGATTAGTTACCCTTTCAATCAATCCGGAATCCTCTAAATCAGCAATAACTTCAAAATGATTGTTGTCAGGGGTTAACATGATAGTATAACGCTCAAGTCTATTAAGTTGCTCTGACTTCCAAAAATAGGACAACACAGTTTTTTCATCATCTGTAAGCTCCCTTCCATTATTTTTTCGGTAAATCCAACCTGAAAAACCAGACAACCATAGTTTTGCCTCTTCACTAAGTACGTTACCTTTTGGTACGTATAAGCTGATATCATTATTTCCCTGTAAAATATAATAGGGCACGTCAATCTTATTTTCAAGGCAAGCATTGGTCAGAGAGGCCATGCCAAGGCCACGACCTTCCCAACGGTCGTATACTTTCAAAATATCTGCTAGCTTGGGGTTTCGTGGTTTTGGATTAGGAATAATGCGCCGAATTTTCAGCGGCATGTCAGTTACAAGTTTTTGGTCTGCTCTGAACGTGCCTGGATTGCGAATCTCAATATGAGTATTCGGCTTAATTATAATGTTTACAAATCTGTCTGAATAATAGTCCCGATGCGCCAAAGCATTATTCACTACTTCACGAATCAGCCGTTCAGGATACTCTGGCAGGCTGATGCCTCCACCCTCATAACCTACTCCTACTGCAATATTTCTAAAGACGAATCCTATGGCACTTTCCATCAAAGGAATTACATTGTCTTTAAGTATCTGTTTGTTTTTAGCAATTTGTACTTCTGAATCAACATAACAATCTACTTGACACCTGCCACTAACCCAATCATAAGGATTAATGCCGCAAACAAGTATACCAAGCAAGGTTGGTTTTTCATTTATTATAAAACTTTTTCTGTTGAGAAAAGAAAAGGCGCTTTGGATGTCAGCTTTAAGGCTTTCTACTTTGACATCCCTATTTAGCCTATTTATATAGTCATTAAGCTTATCAATGTCAAGATTTTCAAAACCTGCCCCATCAACTAGCTGCAATTCACGGGCATCGCTGATTTCTTTTTTCAGCTCCTCTTGGCTATCTATTTTGTGTTGGCTAATTTTATGGTCACCTGTCAATATTCGTTCATAAGCAGTACTATTATAAAAGACGAATTTCCTATCCTCAGGAAGTTTTTCTACGAAAACTATACATACTTTTCCATTTTCAAAATCCATTATTTCAAAGGAAGGAAAAAACTCTTCTAAACTTTGCAGCTGCCCAATCTTGTCTGTAAACTGCCTTGGAAGTTCCTTAAGTTTGTTTTCGTTTCCGGCGTTATATCCTGTAAAACTGTAGCGGTTGTCTCTTTCATTGATGCCGATAACCACAATACCACCGTCAGTATTCAAAAAAGCACAAACAGTCTTGTAGAGTTCTTTCCAATCACCTGTGTTTGATAGATCTTTGAACTCTATTTTTTCTGTTTCAACATGCTCAAATCTCCCTTCATGAATGAGTGTTCCAATTTTTTGTAATAGACGGTCAATTTCCCTCATGGATAGTTATTTGTTTGCAAAAGTAAAGATTTGTCCGTCCCTCGTTGATGTACTGGAAGTATTTCTTGAACTGGTCGTAGAGCGGTCGGTACTCGTCCAGTTCCCGCAGGCGGTCCCAGTCGTCCACCGTCTTTTTGATGAGGTTGGGCGGCAGCAGGCCCTTGTCCTCCCCAAAGAAGATGAAGAGCAGGCGGTCGAGGAGTTTTTGCGATTTTTTGAAGAGGAGGAGGTGCCAGCCCCTGACATTACCCCTGACCCCTAAAGGGGAACCCACAGATTGACTTTCGTCGGAACTTTGTTCATCATGAAGTTCCGATAACTGTGCGTCCGTGGGTTCCCCTTTAGGGGTCAGGGGTAAAACGTGTGGATTCCTTCTCACCAAATCCTCAAACAGCGCATGCTTAAACGCCGAATATTCCTTGTAAAATCGATCGGTAATGTCCTTCTCCTGTGCGTCGCTCTCCTGCTTCATGCGGGCGGGCATCCCGGCGAAGAGGTAGTCGGCGGCCAGCAGCAGGTAGAGCAGCCGGAAGCGGTCGGGGGTCATTTCGAAGAGGTCGAATTCCTCGTGGTCGGTGGCATCGTCCACATAGAGCCGTAGCCGCTCGAAATTGGAGACGATGACGTAGCGGCAGTCCTTTTGGTGGCTTTTGTAGCCGAACGCCTGGTCGGTCACCTTGTCGAGGTTGACGGTTTCCGTGCCCTTGAGTTCTATCACACCCAGCACCTTTTCGCCCTGCACGATGCCGCCGTCGGCCTTCTTGGCATTGCCGACGTTCTTCAGTTCGGTGGTGAGGTTGAAGCCGGGTGAGGGGTTGAGCACATAGCCCAGCACATCCACGAAGAGTTCCCGCAGGAAGCCTTCTTGGTACTGTTCCTCCTTGCTGTTGCGGATGTTTTCCTGCTTCGCAAGACCAAGGAAATGGGCGGCGTAGCGCTCCCATGCCGCTTCGACGGTGGTTTTGTCGAGCGATTGCAGTTGCTTTTTCAGTACGGATTTCTGGAAGAGGCTCATGGGGCGGGTGGGTAGGTGCGTGCCAAGGTGAGACTTTCCAAGTTTATAAAACTTGGAAAGTCTTGTGCTGCGATGAATGGGCGGCTTACGGGTTTCATGTATTGGATTTCTAGTGCGGCCACAAGGTATAAAAAGCTTGGGAAACAACTAGCACCCATGAGGTTTTTCCCGCATCTTTTGTCGGAGAGGGTTTCCGGTATCGGGTCGGCAGTACCAATGGGATGGCTTCTTTCGCCCTCAAACGGGCTCGCAGCACCCTCAATCAGGTTTGCATCACCCTCAAATAAGTTTGCATCGCCCTCAAACAAGTTCGCATGAGCCTCAGGCGGTGTTGCAGTATAAAATTCCAGTCTTTGAGTGGCCTCAAGCGGTCACGCTTTGGCCGCATACGGGACTGCACCGCCCTCCGCTTGATTCGAAGGATTCCGGGACGCATCCGAAGCATTTCTGGGGGGGGGTTATGCATCAAATTGGCTTTTTTTAAATTTATTTCACTTTTTTTCAAAAAAAAGGAAAACTTCCCGCAACACTGGCAAAGCGCAGGCCGTAGGCTGTTTTGTAACATTTGTTATTTTCACAGGATAAGGGTGTTACGCAAATATTTTTAGCTAATATTTTTAAACAACCCATCAAAATTTCATATCCTATGGCAAAGAAAACCGTTTCCGCAACGCCAGCCGTCACACCTGCCGTTCCGAAGAAAACAAATCAAGCATTCCCCACCCTGCCCTGTGCCCTCGTGTATTTTTGGGCCTTTGCATTGAAGGCATGGGAGAACTGCAAGGCCAGGCTGCCGAGGTTTGAGGCAGAAGGTGGCCCCCGTTACAGCAAAGAATTTGTGGACGGACAAATCGCCTATATCAAGGAAATAAAGGCATTGCCGAACGACCGGGCGAGGAGAGCGCCTTCGAGGTCGGAGCGGTTGGCACTGATGGCGGCCCGGCAGGCGGTGTCGGACTTGGCCAGCCGCCTCAACAAGGCCATTGAATATACTTGGAAAGACCCGCTCTTGGTGGAGGTGCAGCGCAGTGCTGCCGGGCTGGTCACTTTCGGGGAGGCGACGGTGGCGGACTGGGAAGCAGTGGCCAGCTTCATCGAGTCGGCCAATACCTTCCTCCCTGCCAACCTCGAACGGATGGTGCAGGCGGGTGCCATGAACGCCGAGTTTCCGGGCAAATTCGAGTCGGTGGGTGCCGCTTTTGATACGATATGGACCTCCCTGCAAGCGAAGCGGCAATCGGCCAAGAGCGGCACGAAGGAGGTGGCGGCGGGTATCGTCAAAATCCAGGAGGAGCTGAACCCAATGCTCAGCGATGCGCTGGATTTTTTCAAATACGAACCCGCACTGAAGGAACTTTTTGTGCAGGAGACGCTCCTCAAGGAAGTCCGCAACGGCCATCCGGCCACGGTGTCCGGCGGTACGACGCTGCCAGCGACCAACCCCGATGTGAAGAAGGGCAAGCCCCTGGCGGGCATTCTGGTGGAGGTGCTGGACGAGCCCGGCAAATCGGCCACGACCAATAAGCATGGCCGCTATAAAATTCAACTGGCGGGCGGTGTGTTCACGCTGCGCTTCAGCGGCGAGGGCCTCGTACCCGTCGAGCGGCAAGTGACGCTGGACCCCGGCAAGGGCCGCTACTTGGACATGGTGCTGGAACCTGCCCCCGTGGAGATTGCTCCCACGGCAACCAAGGAGGCCACTCCCCCACCCGCTTCTGTAAACGAGGAATTTGCAAATGCCATGAAGGAGGTGACGGCCTTGCCTACTAGCAACGGGGTGGCTGCTTTGCAGAATGGACATGCGGTGGCTTAGGGTGCAGCCCCTGACCCCCCGAGGTATCGGGGCAAGCCCTAAAGGGGAACCCACGGACGCATGCGATTAGGGACTCCATTCTATGTTAAAAATAGCCTAACACTTCCCCATTTAGGTTCCCCTTTAGCGCTTGCCCCGATACCTCGGGGGGTCAGGGGCTGTGTCATCACGAAAAAGCCGCCGGACTGGGTTCAGTTCGGCGGCTTTTGTTTTAGGTAATGGGGGCACAGTATCACAAGTAATTCTCCCGCAGATAACGCAAATTTTCGCAGATGACTTCCCATGCATTTCCAAAGGAAAATCTGCGAAAGTCAGCGTTATCTGTGGGAGACAGATGCCTCAGGAAAACAAAACGGCAACAGCCGGAGTGAGTACCAAGGCCACAAATACTGGTTTTGATGCAAAAGAACGCCTTCAAAATTGCTCATTTGTAGCATTGCAAGTAACTTCGAGTTACCTCCTAACTCGGCACAAAAGCACATTCTGATTGAAATTTTGTAGCTTTGCTCAGAGCCTCTGCCCGATATTTAGCCACACCCATCGAAATCGGATGCTTGACCGCTCCGCTTTTGGCAGATTCGATGGTGAACTAGGCAAGGAATTTTAAATTTCAACCATCCAAACCAAATAGCTTTATGAAAAACTTTATACCCATTGTACTATTCCTGGCCCTTGCCGCACAGGCATTTGCCCAAATCCATCCTCACCATTCCCAAGCGCTGAAGCAGTACCACAGCCTGCTCGGCAAAGCCATCGGGCATGATGCGGACTTGCCTGCTGTTGATTCAACGGAATTCCTGCCGCCCTTCAATCAGCAGACCTATCATTTGACGGATTCCATATACTATTATTATTACGATTCTTCGGTGTGGGACTTAACCAGCAAGCGGTATTTGGAGAATGACTGCAATTTGGGCCAGCGCCTTGTTTCAACCTTATATACGGACTTCCAGGATATTGACTCGTTCGAGTTGAGTGAACGGGATGAAATGGAGTATTACCCGGATGGAGGCCTCAAATTGCGTAAGCACTTGGAATACTTCAACAATGGCTGGATTACTACTGGTTATGATTACTATTCAGAGGATGAGCATCCAACGGAAAGTTGGCACAAGACTTATGACCCTGTCAATGACTTATTTACCGATGGCACTCGTGCTACTAGCACCTATGAAGGCCAACAATATCCAACGGTTATCCTAAACTATAATTGGGATATGCTCAGCCAAACTTGGATGCCAACCGAGCGCTTCACCAATACTTTTACGAATGACCTCATAACGCAGGATTTGTATGAAGCATACAATGCTGGCACTTGGGAATTAGCGGTTAAAAACGAGTACGATTATTTTCCCAATAATCAATACAAGGAAATACGCCTATATATTTATGTTGGAGGGGTTTGGGAAGATGTAGCTCGGTACACCTGTACCCTCGACGGCAACGGAGACACCGTTTTGGAATTGACAGCGTACATCGATTCAAGCAGTGGTCAATTTTTGCCTACCTACCGCCAGTTGAACACCTATGTTTCCCACCGCCCAATCGAACAATTGGGCGAATCATACAATAACGGTGATTGGATAAAAAGCTCTAAAAATACCTTCAGCTACCATCTAAATGGCAATAAGCATGAAGCGTCAGTATCGGAATGGAATGAAGTCGGGCAATTATGGGTGGAAACTTATTATCAGAAGTTTAACGAAGATGGAAAAATCCTTTTAAGGGAAAGCCATATAGGTTATGACCCTGTAACCAATACATACTATGGTGCTTCTCGATTTATTTATACCTACAATGCCGCTGGGTCTATATTAGAAGCAAAGGTTGAACATCTGGAACACAATACCTTAGATACTTACCTTCCCAATACCATCACAAACTACGAGTATGATAACGACGGTGCCTTTTTGGAGTCCATCCATCAATATTGGAGCTTCGAAGATTCGGTGTTCGAACTCGATCGAAAAACGCATAGTTACAACACCGGTTGTGCCTTCTCAGCCACCACCACCCCTCAGGAGGAAAATAAAGGCTGCCAGTTCGCCAACCCTATACATCCCGGTCAGGCCATCCAATGCACGGGGCTGAAGGAGGGCGCTGCTTCCATACTGGAGCTTTATGACCTTGCCGGAAGGCTTGTGCATGAGCAGGCCTTTTCCCCGATTAGCAGCTTTGACCCCATCCGACCTTTGCCTACTGGGCTATACTTGCTTTACATCTACGATGACATGGGCTGGCGCTACCGCTCAAAAGTACTGGTTTTGGATTGATGTAAATTCTCGTTAAAAACATCAAATCATAACATCTAACTTGCTCCGACTATTGTAAACATTGGGCTTTGGCACCAGCTTCACGCTGCCTGCTAGTGGAGAAATCAAGGTTGACCCACCCATTTTCAATTGTCCATTTTCAATTATCAATTATCCCTCCCAAATCACCTTTCCTGCCACCCCGTACCAATCATGTACCTGCTTCGCAAAGGTCTTTTCCACTTGGAGGCGCTTGATTTTCATGGAAGGCGTCATCAGGTTGTTCTCCACTGTCCACGGGGATTTCATGACCACCAGTTTTTGCACCCGCTCGTAAGGTTTCAGCTTGGGGTTCAGGGCATTGAGGGTTTCCGTCAAATGTGCTTCGATGGCCTCCCGGCTCTCCTTGGCCGCCAGTTCCGACAGCACCACCAGCCCCACCGGCTGCGGCAGCCCCTCCCCTACCACGCAGATTTGCTCGATGAAAACATCCGTTGCGAAGCCCATTTCTATCTGCGCTGGCGCCACGTATTCGCCCTTGCTCGTCTTGTACATTTCCTTCACCCGCCCCGTGATTTTCAGGTAGCCGTCGGCGTCCATCTCGCCCACGTCGCCGGAGTGCAGCCAGCCGAAACTATCAATCGTGGCGGCGGTCATTTCCGGCTCGTTGTAGTAGCCGCTGGTGTTTGCGGCGGACTTGGTGCAGATTTCCCCGGTTTCGGGCAGTATCTTGATTTGCGTGCCGGACGTCGCCTTGCCCACTTTGCCGGGCCGCACGTCATAGCGGGGGGTGACGGTCACGATGGCGGTGTTCTCCGTCATGCCATACGCCTCCTGAATCACGATGCCCAGCCGCTCGTACCAGGCCAGCAGGCTGACGGGCATTGGCGCAGCCGCCACGAGGAACACCTGCACGGCGTCGAGGCCCAGCGTTTTGATGATTTTGCGCCGGATGAGGTTGTTGATGATGGGTATTTTCAGCAGCAGGTTCAAGCGGCTTTCCGGCATTTTGGATAAAACGCCCTGCTGGAACTTCGCATAAATCCTCGGCACGCCGCCGAAATGCGTGGGGCGGGTAGCAGCCAGGTTTTTGGCAAAAGTATCCAGTCGCTCCGCAAAATAGACAGTGGCGCCCACGGCATACACCACGTTCACCAGCACGCCCCGCTCGGCGATATGGCAAAGCGGCAGGTAGGAGATGACCCGTGGGTCTTGCACGTCCAAGCGCAGGTATTCCCGGGAGCTGTAGAGCATGTTGGACATGTTTCCGAAGCTAATCATCACGCCCTTGGGGTTGCCGGTGGTGCCGGAAGTGTAGATGACGGTCATCAGGTCGTCGGGACTGGGCACAGGCGAGGTGGAAAGCGGCGGCTGGCTGTCCATGATGTCGGCCCATTGCACATGCGCCGGGTCGGGGTTGTAGGTCGGGAAAGCGATGCATTTCACGCCTTTGGGAACGCCGGATTTCATGCTGGCCCATTCGTCGAGCTTGCCCACCAGCAGCACTTTGCAGCCGCTGTGCTTCATCACGAAGTGGAGCTGCTCGCCTGTCAGCGTCGGGAAAAACGGCACGGAGACATGCCCCGACATCATGATGGCGAGGTCGGCGATGAACCATTCAGCGCAGTTCTTCGACACGAGGCCGATATGGCTGTGCGGCGGCAGGTCGAGGGAGAGCAGGTAGGCGGCGAGGCGGCGGGCCTGTTCACCCGTTTCCAGCCAGGTGTAGTCCTTCCATTGGTCACCAAAAGGCTGCTTGAGGAAGACCTTGTGCGGTGTGGTTCTTTCCCAGTGGTAAAAATGCTCGATGAGCGGTGTGTCGGCAGTAAGTTTCATGCTATTAATTTTTCGACAAGGTAGTTAGGAGGGGGAATTTCGGAACGTTTTTTTGGTTTTTTTTAGGCAAAAAAGGAAGTTGTTCTTGGTGTTCCAATCCTGTATGATTAGGTTTTGGATTGAACAATATGGCTTTTATTTCATTTAATATGGTATGGAACACCTAGTAAAACCTATTGTTTTTTAGCCAAGACTAGGCGGTAACTTAAAGATTAATGTCGTCAATTTAGCGGGAATCGACTGTTGTTGCTTGCCCATCCAGCCCCCCACCCCCCGAAATGTCGGGGCAGGCTCTAAAGGGGAGCATCCCGTGGAATACCGAAACCTCGGAAAAAATAGCACGGGATGCTCCCCTTTAGGGCAATGTCATTAACTTAAGACCCTGAAAGGGTAGAACATGAATAGCCCTCCCGACAATATGTCGGGAAAATCCGGGGAATTTGGGAAATGAAAGGAGTAGCAACCCTAGAGGGGTTGAATATCATAACTCGTTGACATTCAACCCCTCCGGGGTTTTGACAATTTTTTCTCAACCTTCCCCGGATTTTCCCGACATATTGTCGGGAGGGCTATTCAAATTTAACCACTCCGTGGTCTTAAAAACCTAGTGTTAATGACATTGCCCTTTTGTCAATTCCTGCTAAATTGACGACATTTAAATTTCCTCCTAACTTCTGCCAACACATAAATAATCATAACACCTTTTCATGATTGACCTTTCGAATATTATTGCCGTTTACGGCCCCAAACTATTATTGGCACTCCTTATTCTCGTGTTGGGTGGCCTTGCCATCAACCTCATCCTTCGAGGCATCAAAAAAGCAATGGAGCGTTCCGAAGTGGACGCCAACCTTCGCCCCTTTCTTTTTACCCTGATAAAAGTGATGCTGCGCATTTTGGTGGTGCTGGCCGCCCTCGGTACGATGGGCGTAGAAATGACCTCCTTCATCGCCATTCTGGGTTCGGCGGGCTTGGCCATTGGCTTGGCACTGAGCGGCACTTTGCAGAATTTTGCGGGTGGGGTGCTTATCCTGCTGTTCAAGCCTTTCAAGGTTGGCGACTTCATCAAGGCCCAGGGTTTTCAGGGTACGGTAAAGGAAATCCAAATCTTCAACACCATCATGGTCACGCTGGACAACCACGAGGTCATCATCCCCAATGGCGGTCTCTCGACGGATACGCTGGAAAACTACTCCAAACAGGAAAAACGCCGCATCGTCTGGACTTTTGGCATTGGCTACGGCGACAGTGTGCAGCAGGCAAGGGAGGTGCTGACGGGGGTATTGGCCACCAATCCGCTTATCTTGACCGAAGAGCCGCCCTTTATCCAAGTGGCTGAACTTGGCGACAATTCCGTGAACCTGACGGTGCGGGTCTGGGTGCTAATGGACGATTACTGGCCTGTCTTTTTCGACATCAACGAAAAGGTGTACAACGCCTTCAACAAGGCCGGACTTAATATTCCGTTCCCGCAGATGGATGTGCATTTGCACCGGAATTAGTAGCGTTTCCGTCAGTCACCCAAATGCGCTCCGCAATATTTACAATAAACGGCATCTGGCTCGTGGCCATCCTTGCTGCAGTTTAGGCAGGTTTTAGTGGTGTGTTTCTGCTGGTACATCAAGGAAGAGGTAACGATGCCGGTCGGCACGGCGATGACGGCATAACCCAGCACCATGATGATGGAGGCGATGAATTTCCCCAAGTTGGTCATCGGGCTGATGTCGCCATAGCCCACGGTGGTGATGGTCACGATGGCCCAGTAGATGGCAGTAGGGATGCTGTCGAAGCCGGGGTTGGTGGGCGATTCGATGACGTACATCACCGAACCGAATATGCAGACGACCAGCAGCACAAAGAACATGAAGACGTAAATCTTGGCACGGCTGGCCTTCAAGGCAGTCACCAGTTGGTTGCCCTGGTTCAGAAAGATATCGAGCTTGAAGATGCGGAAAACCCGTATCAGCCGCAGCGACCGCACGATGAGCAGCGAGTGGGCGCCGGGTATCAGAAAATCAGCGTACATCGGCAGGATGGACAGGATGTCAATCACTCCGAAAAAGCTGGTGGCGTAGCTTAGTGGCTTGTACACGCAGTAGAGCCGCAGCAGGTATTCAATGGTAAAAAATAGGGTGATTATCCATTCCAACAGCAAGAACGTATCCCGCCATTCTGCCTGAAGCGAAGGCACGGTTTCCAGCATGAGCACCACGATGCTCAGTAATATCATCACCAACAGCACCACGTCAAATAGCTTGCCCGCTGGGGTGTCCGCCTCAAAGATGACCTCGTGCAGCCGCTCCCGGAACGGGCTGAAGTTGGCTGGCTTGCCGTTGTTCTTTTGATTGTCGAAATTGATGCTTTTCATGCTTTTTTTAAATCAATCATTGCCAAAAATCTTGGCGGATGGCAAGGTAAATAAAATGTCAAATTCAAGAAGCATTCTTAAAACAGCCATGCCGCCAGTACTTTGAGATTCCCTCCTTTTCAAGTAATTCCCAACAAGCAATCACGGAAAGACAATACTATTCCCACACAAACAAGATATGTCCCAGCCCATGGGGCAATTCCTCCTATACCTTGGGCCACAAGTCCGAAAGCGGACGGAAAGGATGACCACATCTTTGCGGCGTAACTGAGATGATAGAAATTAGACCATAGATTTTAGACCAGCCAATGCATGCCACGGCCCCGTCTAGTGTCTAAAGTCTCATATCTAAAGTCTTTAAAAATCATCCGACATGAAAAAACAAATCATTTTAATCGCCGCAAGTTTGCTGTGCTACACCGCTACCATTTTCGCCAATCAAATGCCCGTGGGCGAAAACCATTTAATCGTCAGCATCGAAAAAGCGGAAGGCCCAACCTCGCTGAACCTTCGCTTGGCCAACCTGGAGAAAAAGAGCACCCTCATTCTGTTACAAGACGTGAGCGGTAACAACTGGTTTTCGCAGTTCGTCTGGCGAAAAGTGGGTTTCGCCAAAAAATTGAACTTGAAAGGAATGCCCGACGGAATTTACACCCTCACGATTCAGCACGAGGATGCAACGATTATCCAAGCATTGAATCTTTCGCACGGGGTATTGGAGGTTTCAAAGCATCAACAGATAAAAATGCCGACGGTGCCGGGGAAAGACCTGGTAGAGGGTGAGAGCGTGAGAGAGTGAGCGGGTGAAAGTGTGAGCAACCGTTGAGGGCTAATCACTAAAATCCGCAACGCCTCTGGGCACGAAACTTATAGTTTTATACAATTTTGAAGCAGGGCGGGCACGAGGTCCGTCTTGCTTTTTCGATACACTGGCCAAGACTTTCCAAGTTTATAAAACTTGGAAAGTCTAATGCGACAACCCGACTTATGAAAAAGACAATCACCAAACTCCTGCTACTTCTGCTGCCCTTTTCCAGCAGTTTTGCGCAGCAAAAAGCAACGTCAACTGGCCGCCTAGATGGCCTCGACCTGCAACTCTTCGAATTGCCAAACGGCGAAGCGGGCAACCACGTCCAAGCCATTGTGCAGGACAAGCTTGGCTATATGTGGTTCGGCTCTCAGTACGGCCTGCACCGCTGGGACGGCAACCAGTTCAAGACCTACCTCCACGACCCTGGCAACGCCAACTCCCTCACCAGCGACTACATCGAGAGTATCTATGTCGCCAAGGATGGGACGCTCTGGATCGGCACTTGGGGCGCTGGCCTCAACCATTTCGACCAGAAGACGGGCAAATTCACCCGCTACTACGCTGGCAAACGGGACGGCCTTAGCGACAATTTCGTCAACGTCGTCACCGAAGACCGGGAAGGCAACCTCTGGATCGGCACCCTGAATGGCCTTGACCGCCTCAATCCCCGCACAGGCGACATGGTCCACTACCGCAACATTCCCGGCGACAGGCACAGCCTAAGTTGCAACCAAGTCCGCTCCCTGCTCGTGGATGCGCAAGGAACACTTTGGGTGGGCACGGGCTTTTTCTTCGATGGCAATGATGCGGGTGGCTTGAACCGCTACAACCCCGAATCCAATGATTTCGAGCGCTACATGGCCAAAAACAGGGACGAAGAAAGCCTCAGCGGCAATGAAATCCGCACGCTTTACGAAGATTTGGAAGGCAATTTCTGGGTCGGCACTAACGGCGATGGCCTTCACCTGATGGACCGCAAAGCCGGAACTTTCAAGCGTTTTCAAAAACACGGCGACGGCGACAAAGCCTTCAGTATGCCTAAAGGCTATAGCCGCAGTGATTCACAGTTGACTTTCATGCTGGAAGACTCGGAACACCGTTTTTGGATGGGCAATTGGAACGGTGGCATCAAATGTTACGACCCGCTCAGCGACGACGCCCGGCTCTACAATATTGAGGGCAAAAAAGGCAGTCGTTTGCATGAAAACAACGCTTGGACGGGCTTTCAATCGAAGGACGGTGTGCTCTGGTTTAGCACCGCTTCTGGCGATGCAAGGGTTTATCGCACGGCGGGCAGGCGGGGCATGTTCAACACCGTTTCGCTGCCCACGAAGACCGATTTTGTCAAAAGTTTTACCGAAGGCCCCGATAAAAACATCTACTATTCCACGAATTTGAACCTTGTTGGTAAACTGGCCTTGCAGCCCGATGGCGTGGGTTGCGGCCCAGAATACAGCACGGAGGAAGGCGCTTTGGCAGGCAGCTCGAAAATCGTGACCGATGCGCAGGGCAAGCTCTGGGGCATGAAGGAATCGGGCGGCGTGGTGCGCTACGACCCCATTCGGAATACCTCAAAACTGTACCAGCACGATGCCGCCAGCCCGGCCAGCCTACCCGCTGCACCCGTTCAGGATATTTTACCGGATAAAAAAGGAAATATCTGGCTGACCACTTATGGCGCTGGCTTGGTGTTTTTTGATAAAAAAAATGAGCATTTCACGGCATTTCGCCACCAAGACGGCGTGGAAAACAGCCTGCCGCACGATTTTACGGGCAAGCTTTTCATGGACAAAGAACAAAACCTTTGGGTAACGGGCGGCGGCAAGGGCAAGCCCGGCAAGCCGTTTTTTATCACCCGGTTTGAGCCCAACACCAAAACTTTTACCCGCTACCAACTGAACAACATCCCCGACGACGAGAATTTCTGGCAAAGCCCGCCCGTGCAGGACAAGGCCGGAAACATCTGGGTCTGCCTAGATGCGGGCCTGCTGAAGCTCCGCCCCGAAACAGGCGAATGCAGCTTTTTTGACCAAAAAAAACTGGGTAAAAAGGGCAACCGCCTGAAAGGCATGGTAGCCGACAACGATGGCCGCCTCTGGATTTTGTCGGATGTCCTGCTGGCCTTCGACCCTGTGAAGGAGACCGTTTTTTCTTACGGCGTAGCCAGCGGCCTCAAGGCGCTACCCTTTGAGCAGGACGCCATTTACAAGACCGCCAAGGGCGAAATCTTCCTTGGAGGCCGCAGCGGCATCCACTATTTCGACCCCCGCCAACTGGACAGCTCCAATGTCTCCCCGCCGGTCGTGCGCATCACGGGCTTTGAACTGTTGGACGCCAACGGCCCCGAAAACCGCTTCGACGCCTCGGTGACGCAGGGAAATCCCATCGAACTGAAGCACGACGAGGACGTGTTCTCGTTCAGTTTTTCCACCCTTGACTACAACGACCCAACCGCCAACCGCCTCGAATTCAAGCTCGAAGGGTTGGACAAGGATTGGCGGGTGGCGGGCCAAGACCTCAAGGCAACCTACGTGAAAGTACCGCCCGGCACTTATACCTTCCGGGTGCGAGGAGCGAACAGCTACGGGGTTTGGGGCGAAGAAACATCCGTCGTGGTAGCCGTTTTGCCGCCTTGGTGGCAGACCTGGTGGGCGTGGTCGCTGTACCTGTTTTTGGTCGCTGGCGCAATCTTCATGGCCTACCGCTTCCTATTGAGCCGGAAAATGGAGAAGGCGGAAACGATGCGTTTAAAGGAATTGGACACGGTGAAAAACCGCTTGTTTGCCAATATCACGCATGAATTCCGCACGCCGTTGACGATTATCCTCGGCATTGCGGAGCAAATGAAAGCAGGTAAAATGCCCAATACTGGCGAGGGTTTTGACCTTATCGAGCGGAACGGCAACAACCTACTCGGCCTCGTGAACCAGATGCTGGAACTTGCGAAAATGGAGAACGGCTCGGTCAAGCTGAACCTGCAACATGGCGACGTGGTGGCTTACCTGAAATATGTCACCAATAATTTCCAGCCCTTGGCCGCCGACAACCGAACAGGCCTGCATTTCCTTTCCGATTTGGATGAACTGACGATGGACTACGATGCCGAAATGCTGCAACGGGTGCTATCGAATTTGCTGTCCAATGCACTGAAATTCACCCCGACGGGCGGGAATGTGTACGTGAGCCTCGCTGGGCAATACAATTTGGAAAATGGCCCCACTACCCTACTGCTCAAGGTTCGGGACACTGGCACGGGCATCGCTGCGGACAAGCTGCCGAATGTCTTCGACCGCTTTTTCCAAGCCTCCGAAGGGGCGGCTGCACAGCAAGGCACAGGCATTGGTCTCGCCTTGACAAAGGAACTGGTAAAGCTGATGGGCGGCGAGATTTCGGCTCGGAGCCGGGACGGGGAAGGGTCGGAATTTGTGGTGACGCTACCGGTCAAGCGGGATTGCGGAATTCGGATTGCGGAAGGCGGATTGGGAGGGAAAGAAACAGCAAATGTCAGGATTGAACAGCAAGGGGCTGAGTTAGTAGCTGTCACAGAAGCCGAATTGAGCGAGGCACTTTCCCCTTTATTAATTTTATCCAGCGGGGAAAATACTGACGGAGTAACTCCTCACAATGACGACAACGAACTGCCTTTGCTCCTGCTCATCGAGGACAATCCCGATGTGATGACCTACCTGAAATCTTGCCTGATTTACGATTACCGCCTCGCCACCGCCAGCAATGGTCGGGAAGGGGTGGAACTGGCCACGGCGCTCATTCCCGACCTCGTGGTGACGGATGTGATGATGCCCGTGATGGATGGTTACGAAGTTTGTAAATTCCTGAAAAACGATGAACGCACCAGCCATGTCCCGGTTATCATGCTCACCGCAAAGGCGGGGCTGGAGAGCCGCCTAGAGGGGCTGGAACTGGGGGCGGATGCTTATTTGGCGAAGCCGTTTCACAAATCGGAACTGCTGGTACAAATACGGAATTTGCTGACCACAAGGCGGCGACTGCAACGCCACTACCGCAGCGTAGCAGGCATCGGCAGCGAGCATTTTCCCATTAAAATGAGCAAATCCCAAAGGGATAAAAATACCGCCCCCGCCATGACGGAATCAGAGGATTATTTCGTAAAAAAACTGCGCCGTGCCGTGGAGGCGCACCTCGATGACGCTGAGTTCAACGTGGAGGGACTGTGCAAGGAAATCGGTATGAGCCATTCGCATTTGCACCGCAAACTCTCTGCTGTGACAGGCTGTTCGGCGAGCAAATTCATCCGGCAAATCCGCTTGAGCAAGGCCAAGGAACTGCTCGAAGACCGCAACCTGACCATCACTGCCGTGGCTTTCGACTCCGGTTTTAACGACCCCGGCTATTTCGGTCGGGTGTTCAAGCAGGAGTTCAGGATGACGCCGGTGGAGTGGCGGGAACGGATGATGGGGGTGGAGAATTAGCGGGTGAGAGCGTGAGAGATGTGAGCGGGTGAGAGAGCGTGAACGGGGTCTGTTCACTAAACTGTGTCACCAATAATTTGGATCTGGAAATGAAATCCCCGCCGCTGACAAAGCCCCCACGACAGGTACACGCTGCATTGCTAAAGGTATATCCCCAGCCCGCTGGCGAGATGGTAGCATTCGAGCGTCAGGAGGCCACTGGCCAGCAGCCTTGCCGCCTGGAGACACTGAATATGCTGGGGCAAAAACTATATGACCAACCGATAAAAGAAGGGACAAATACGGTTTCCCATTTGCCCGCAGGGCAGCATTTTTATCGCCTTTGGCGGGATGAGGGGATTGTGGAAGTTGGGAAGGTGGTGGTTGTGAAATAACCGTATGAAGATGAATGGAAACTTAACCCCTATTCAGATACCGCCTTATTGGCAATCACAAAAAACACAAACGCCCCGGCCATGCGACCGAGGCGTTTTTTTGTTCTAAACAAGCATTGTGCTGCGCAATTAAGGCTGCGTTACCCCAGAAAAAGTAACAAGGTCTGCCATGGTGAAATTGCCAGCAGTGGCCGAAGGTAGCGAAGGTACGAAGCCAGCCGGGTCGTTCAGGAAGGAATCCCCGTCCCGTTTTAGCATCCGCACAAAGGTATCAGCCACGATTTTTGCGCCAAGAGGCCCAAGCTTACCACCACCCTCTCGTTCGGCGGATTCCCGAAGGATATAATACCATAGCGGTGTTTTGTTTAGCAGCAAATTACTGCTAGCGGTCAGCACGGCTACTTCGTCAGCGGGCAGGTTGTTGGTCAGTTCGGCGGCAGTCAGCGGCGGGATTCCCAAGTGTGTGGACAAGTTCTGGCCACTGGGCAGGCCAAGCGCCAGTCCCCGCCGCAAGTTGCGGGCAGCGAGCATGGCCATGATGCCAGTACCACCAGGTAGTCTGCCAAGCCCTTCTGCTAGGCTGCTGTCAATGGGCCGCATGAAATTGAACACAGGCACAGGTATCCCAGTATCGAAGAAGGCATTGAAGTCCACCACCCAATTCGAAAACACAGGCAATTGGGGCCTATTGACGAACTGGAACACTTGGTCGAGCGAAGCATTGGTGAAATTGAAATTCACCCAGTAATTGTCCCGAATTACACTGTGTCCGAACCGGTAGGCTGCCACCGAGAACTCTACAGGCATACTGAACGCACTGTTGATGGGGGCGTTCACGTTTGCCAGTGCATCATTGATGGCCGGGTCGCCGCAGATTCGGCGTGCATAGTCATTCAGCAAGCACCATTGGTAATGGTAGCGCACCAACTTTCGGGCCTCCACATATATGTCGCTAGGGAAGCCGGAAAGCACCAGCATGTCCACCACCCGGTTGTGGAACTTGAGGAAGGCAGTATGCAATTGGGAGACGATGAGGTTCTCGTCGTTGCGAGGGTCGCCGATGACGGCAGTCATGGAGGAAACCCTTGGCAAATCGGCGTCGGTATTGACGACCATGCCGCCAGCGCCACCGATGCCGCCAGAACCACCGGGACCAACATTGGTGTTGGTGCCAAGAAGGAACTTGATGGCCGTGGGTGGCCCTGCGGTCGGGAACACAAACAAGGCGGGGTCGAGCGACGGCCCCCGTCCATATACGCTGTCGAGCTCGAAGGCTGGAGTGCGCATGTTCTGGTGCGAGGTGGCATTGGTCTTGGCAGTCAACGTGGTAGTGGTGTCCAGCGTGATGTCATGGTCAACAAACTGGCCAAAATAGGTGAAGCCAGCAGGGATGGCAATGTCGGGCTTGAAGATGGTGCCACCGGGGTCGGGCATGGCCATGAAATTGCCGAGTAGGTCGAGCAGGGCCTGCGTAGTAGCGTTGAAGGGGAGTTTGCTGTTGTTCCTGACGGCGGCAGGCGTTAGGTAGCCAAACTTGTTGCTACTAGCCGAGGCACCCGTAAAGCTGGAGGGGAACCAAGCCTTGGACACCTTGGCCCCGTGAAAACGGCTGACGCCTGGTCGCATGTTCTGAACAGCACTGCGCACTTCCAAGGTTGGAGGGTCTGGGAACTGAACGCCGCTGGGGTTCATGGCTATAAGCGACTTTGCGAGCTTTTCGGCGGGTATGTCGCTAAGGTTGAAATGCTTGGCCCTTTCGGCGAGCACTTGGAGGTCAATGGACGGTTTATTGGATTTTGCCATTGGGGAATAGTATGAGTACAGTGCAAAAATTGCTTTGGAATAGCCCCATGCGCTTTGATTTGGTGCATCGGGCAATGTTACCGTAGCCTTTTTAGCCCTGCTAAAATGAATGATTTTGCCTACTCTTTGCAGTTTTCGGCAGACCTGCCCCGTGGGTTGGTGCGATATGGAAAGGTGGTTGGTAGCCGGGGTAATACCTACGCAGGAGGATACATTTTATGTAAAAGGCCGAGGAAGGTCGGTGAAACGAGGTTGAGTTTTCAATTGGTTTGATTTAAAGGGTTGCCGACACCTGCAAAGCACCATAAAACGATGGCTGTGGTCAATGCAAAGCACCAAGCAAGGGTGTTAGTTTAATAGGTTTTCTTCTTTATGCTTTCAGCGTCAGTTATAAACGATTCTGAATTTAGAAGCAAATTTATCAAACCATTTTACTTATCCAACAAAACACGGTAATTTATTTTGATAATTGCAAAAATAGCTGCTGAATCTGCAATTACCAGACGCTGTGGCATATAAGGGTAAATGGTGAATGATTGACGGTAAGTGGAGGGCGTGGCTGGGCTTCATTCACTCTTCCACCTAGCCTTACAAAATGGAGCAATCTTCGAGGTTGTTTAAAATCCCCAAAACTTTTTTGGGGCACAAAGCATTGTTTGACAGCAATATTTACCGGAAGGTTTAGCAAGTTTAGGAAATTGAGTGGGTTTAATTTTAATCCCCACTAAACCTCCTAAACCCGCTACACCTCCTAAACTTTAAAGAAAAATGAGTCAGACATTGTTTACACCCCTTCACAAAGCCGGACTGGAATTCAACAGCCGCATCGTCATGGCCCCGATGACCCGCTGCCGGGCCTTGGGCAATGTTCCCAATGATTTAATGGCAGAATACTATGCCCAGCGCAGCACCGCTGGGCTTATCGTGACGGAAGGTACTACGCCATCTCCGAATGGCTTGGGCTATGCCCGCATCCCCGGCATCTACAGCCAGGCGCAGGTGGAAGGTTGGAAGAAAACCACGGAAGCCGTCCATGAAAAAGGCGGCAAAATCTTCCTGCAAATCATGCACACCGGTCGGGTTTCGCACTCCGCCAACATGCCAGAAGGCGCACGGATACTGGCACCATCCGCCATTGCCGATGGTGGCAATATGTGGACGGACACGCAGGGGATGCAGAAAACCGAAATGCCCGAGGCCATGACTGCTGACGAGGTGAAGGCTGCCATTCAGGAGTTCATACAAGCGGCTAAAAATGCCATTGAAGCGGGCTTTGACGGGGTGGAAATCCACGCCGCCAACGGCTACCTGCCCAACCAGTTCCTCAATCCCAATTCCAACACCCGCACGGACGAGTACGGCGGCAGCATCGAGCACCGCAGCCGCTTCGTGCTGGAAATCACGCAAGGCATCGCCGACGCCATCGGCAAGGACAAAACGGGCATCCGCTTTTCTCCCTATAATCCATTCAATGGTATGGGGCAATTTGACGAGACCTTCGACACGTATGATTATGTCACCAAGAAAATGAATGATATTGGTATATCGTACGTCCACTTATTGGATGTAGCTGCCCGTGCCAGCGAAGAAGGGCTGAAATTGATTGCGAAAATCCGGGAAAATTTCAAGGGTATATTAATCCTGAATGCCGGATATGACAAGGAGCGTGCAGCCCATGGCTTGGACGTTGAAAAAGCTGATATGATTGCATTTGGGGCGAAGTATATCTCTAATCCCGACTTGCCTTATAGGTTGGAAAACGACAAGGAACTGGCAGCGCCAAACCAGGATACGTTCTATACGGGCGATTCGGTGGGATATACGGACTATCCGTTTTATGAGAATTAATTGCGTTTTAAATAATGATATAAGAAGGGGCTTCCGTGAGGAGGCCCTTTTTTATTTTAATTTAGTCATAAAATTGCTTTCCCCCACTCCCGTGGACAATCCCCATCCCTTCGTCGAATTCCCTGCATTGCTTTTTCCAACCAAACCATATCTTTCGGTTCATTATCAATATACAATCACATCAAAACAATCAATGCAATGAAAATCCAACCACATTTATCCAAAATCACCAGTCTCCTATTGCTCCTTTTTTGCTTCGCAATGGCCCCGAACAACGCCGCCCAGTCGCAGTCACTGACAGAGAAGATTGACGCCCTCATTGCGCAGCAATACAAACCCGACGAACCCGGCATCGTGGTGCGGGTACAAAAGGACGGCAAAACGCTCTTCGAAAAAGCCTACGGTATGGCTGACCTGGAGCTTGGCGTGAAGTTGCAGCCCGACCATATCCTGCGGCTCGGCAGCATCACCAAGCAGTTCACTGCCGTGGCCGTGCTCATGCTGGTGCAGGAGGGCAAGGTCAGCCTCTCCGACGACCTGACCAAGTACCTGTCCGACTACCCGACCGGCGGCCGCAAAATCACCGTGACCCAATTGCTCAACCACACCTCCGGTATCAAGAGCTACACGGACATGGATGATTTCACGGAAATATGGCGCAAAGACATGACCCTGACGGAACTCATTGACCATTTCAAAAACGAACCCTTCGACTTTGAGCCGGGCGAAAAATGGGAGTACAACAACTCGGCCTACATCATCGCTGGTGCCGTCATCGAAAAGGCATCGGGCATGAGCTATGCCGACTTCATCGAAAAGCGCATCTTCCAGCCGCTCGGCATGACGGACAGCTACTATGACGTGAGCGACCGGGTCATTCCCCGCCGCATCAGGGGTTATGGTCGGGGCGAGGCAGAAGGTACTTTCTCCAATGCACCGTACCTGAGCATGACGCTCCCCTACGCCGCTGGTTCGCTGATGAGTACCGTGGCCGACATGGGCAAATGGGACGAAGCGCTTTACACCGAAAAATTGGTAAAAAAGGACCTGCTGAAACTGGCCTGGACACCCACCAAGCTCAACAACGGCAGCATGACCCACTATGGCTACGGTTGGGGGCTGAACCAAATGGATGGCCACCAGTTTGTCTACCACAGCGGCGGCATCAACGGCTTCGTGACCAACGGTATCCGGGTGCCCGATGCTCATCTTTACGTCATCTCCTTATCAAACAACAATGTTAATGACCCCGTCAATCTGACCTACCAAATCGCACAGACCGTGCTCGGCATCGCCAACGAGCAATTGAAGCCCATCGAAATAACCGATAAGCAACTGGCCGATTATGTGGGCGTCTATGAACTGGACTCACCGGACAAATGGCGACATATCACCCTCGAAAGCAACCAGCTCTACTCTCAGCGGTCGGGCAGCGAGCGCTTCAAAGTTTTTGCCTACGGCAAAGACCGCTTCTATTTCGAGGACCACCCCACCCGTCTGCTTTTCGAGCGGAACAAAGCGGGCAAAGTGACCACCCTGAAGCCCGTGCAGCCCATGCCCTTTGGCACCGATGAGGTTTACACCCGCACCGACAAGGACAAGCCCACCGAGAAGCAAACCGTCAGTGTGCCGCCGTCTTTGCTGGAAAGCTTCGTAGGTACATACAACCTCTTCCCTGACTTTGACTTGGTTGTTCGCACCAAAGATGGCAGGCTCTTCGCTCAGGCTACCGGACAACCAGAGTTCGAGCTGTTCGCCGAGTCAGAGCGCCGTTTTTTCTTGAAAGTGGTGGATGCGCAGGTGGATTTCATGCCCGCCGTGGATGGGGTGGTGAAGGAGTTGATGCTGCACCAGGGCGGGGCGGATATGAAGGGGGTGAGGAAGTGAGGAGATTTACGATTTTGCGATTTACGGGGCGCAAGTCGTAGGGACAAACGTTTACTACACCTCGCAGGTTTAGTAAACGTCCATACGATTGGGTTAGGGACAAAACGGGGGTTTGGCAGTGTGCCAAGCCCCCGTTTTGGTGAGTCTATATTTTTGAGTAACTTTGTGAAAAAATACCGCAAGGATGAAGCCAGTATCAGAAAAAGAAAAGCTGTACAATTTTGAGGAATACCTTGCTTTCGAGGAGAAATCGGAGGTCAGGCATGAATTTGAAAACGGAAAACTCACACCAATGGCAGGCGGAACACTCAACCACAGCATCATTGCCAATATGATTGGCGCACTAATTTTAAATTATTTGCTTTCTAAAAACATGGATTGCCAAGTGGCAAATAGTGATTTGAAAGTCTATATTCCGAAAACCAATAGAGGAGTATATCCCGATGTGACGGTCATCTGCGAAGAGCCGCAGTTCTACCTTGGAAGCCCTTCCGTCATCACCAATCCACAGCTTATCGTTGAAGTGCTTTCTGCCGAAACAGAAAGCTACGACCGCACCACCAAGTTTGAAAATTACTGCTCCATCCCCTCCTTCCGTGAGTATGTGCTGGTGGCACAGGACAGGCCGTTCATTGAGGCATATTACTTGCACGACCCTGAAACAGCGCTTTGGAAAATCAACCGGGCTAGTGGGCTGGAGGCATCCATCACTTTGCTTTCGTTGGGCTGTGAACTGGCGCTGAAGGATGTGTATCGGGGAGTGAAGGGGTTAGCCCAATAATACTAAGTCCATACCCAACAACGCCCCTTTTGTAAAAATGGAAGATTGCTGCTATATCCAGCATTTCCTTGCAAGGAATTATCTACCCATTTCCCCAAAACAAGAATTTTTCTTTCCTTCGCAATTTCATGCCCGCCGTGGAGGGAGTGGTGAAGGAACTGGTGCTGCACCAAGGGGGACAGGATATGAAGGGGGTGAGAAAGTAGGGCACGAAAGTTACGTCGAGTCAGATGTTACTGAAAAAATTTCTGAATAAAAAAAGGGTGCTGGCGGAAAACCACCAGCACCCTTTAATTCCAAAACGCTGAAGCACGGAATCACCGCTCACTCACCACCTTTCCATTTGGTTTTACCTCGCCCGAAAGCTTATACTGGTTATTGCTGATGCTCGCTTGCAAGGTATAGCAAAGGCTGTTACTGTAAGCTCCATTGTAGCCGACCACCTTTACGTAGTAGGTACCGACGACGCTCGTGTTGAAGATAATTTCCTCGTCCTCGTTATTGGGATTCTCCGAATAACCGACCAGCGTGTTGCCCCTGTACAGGTAAACATCGTAGTCAAACGGCAGGTTGGTCAGGCTGATGCGGATGTTCTTGTTCGTGCTGGTGTTGTTGAACATGAACCAGTCCTTGTCCGTTGCCGTGCCGATTTTGGCAGTAATGGCCGAGTTGACGGGGATGATTTTAGCAGTTGATTTGGTATTGTTCGATTCGTAATTGTCGGTGCATCCGCCGCCGCCACCGCCGCCGCTGCTCTGCGTGGTAAAAGTAACTGGGGTGGAAAAGCTACCCGTGCTGGCGCCACACACGGCCTGCACCTTGAAGTCATAGGACGTTGATGCGTTCAATCCCGTCAGGTTGTAGCTTGTGCCGCTGAGGTTGCTCACGGTCGTCCAGTTCTGGCCAGTGGTTGGCTTGTGTTGCAGGTTGTAGGTCGTAGCGCCGCCAACGATAGTCCAGTTCAGGGTAGCACTACTGCTGGTGATATTGGAGGCATTCAAGCCGCCCGGTGTTCCGCAGCTACCGCCACCGCCGCCACCCGATGGCGGTTGGCAGCCCGGTGAACTTAGCAGGCTGTACCGTGCGCCGCCTGCGGCAAAAAGCGCACTCATCCTCGTTTTTTGCCCTTGGGTATAAAGGTTCATACAGGCATCGTCGGTGTAGTCCATGTAGTCCATGAACATGTCGCCATTTGGGCCATTGCTGCAAGTGACGTGCGGAAACGATGGGCATCCGTAGTTTTCCGGGCCTTGGTTGGGCGTGTCAGCGACTTGGTCGGAGCCGTTGCAGCCATTGCCATCGTCGCCCCAGATATGGAACAGGTTGAGCCAATGCCCGACCTCATGGGTGGCGGTGCGGCCCTTGTCAAATGGCGCCTGCGCCGTGCCCATTGTGCCGAAGGCCGTGTAGGTGACGACCACGCCATCGGTGGCGGAAGGACCACCGGGGAATTGGGCATAGCCCAAAATGCCGCCACCCATGTTGCAGACCCAGAGGTTGAGGTACTTGGAGGCATCCCAAGCGTTCAAGCCACCTTGGCTGTAATACTTCATGGCGTCGCTGTCGGAGAAGGAGGAGACAGTGGTCTGCCGCCGCTCGATGCCCGTGGTAGCGTTGCCAGCGGGGTCTTGTTTTGCGAGGCAAAACTCAACCTCGGCGTCAGCCGCCATTGGCAAAAAGGCAGCAGGGGTATTCACTTTGTCGGCATTCAGGCGGCGGAAGTCGTTGGTGAGCACCGTCATCTGTGATAATATCTGCGCATCGCTGACATTCTGTTGGGAGGTGCTCCAAACCACGTGGACCACCACCGGAATCGTCTTGACAGCACGGTCGCCTACGGGGTTGGAGGCGAGGTATTCTTGCGTAAAGCGCTCGATTTGTTCTCGGTTTTGTTGGAACTTTGGGTCGGTCACCAACATTCGCTGGTAAACATCGTCGGCACCACAGGTGCGATGCCCAAGAGCATCCCCGGTAGCAGGTGTACCTGTGTTTTCAACGGAAAAATCTTGTACCAAATCCTCGTCCTTGGTGCAGCTGGTAAGACAGAATGCGAACAGAATTGCCACGAAGGCAATAGACAGGAAATTTTTCATAATGAACAGTTTTATTAGACTTTGGACAATAGACGTTAGACAATAGATTTGACCCCATTTTCAAATTAGACGACTTCCGTTGTGGTTTGGAAATCAAGACTTTAGAGGTTTTCCGCAGTTGGTTTCTAAGGTCTATGGTCTAATGTCAAAAGTCTAAAATTTTAAATGTGAATGAATCAATAAAGGCAGGTACAGGTGTTTTTCTATGGCGCAATTTTTTTAGTGATGGATGCTGAATACCGTCCAAATATGCAGGCAAAAAATACCCACCGGGGGGCTTTTTACACTACCCTGCCCTATTTTTACACCAACCCCCGTTTTGCTTACACGACCCATGCGGAAAGGGCGAGAAAGGCAAAGTATCTTTGCCCTGATTTCAATTTTTATTGATGAAAAAAGATTATTTGGAAAAGATAGGCTGGTTCTTTGCGCCCCAGTTTTGGTGGGTGCGGCACCTACTGTTCTGGTTTTGGCGGTACGCCGAAATCCTTTTTAGCAAAATCGGCGTGTTTTCCGACGTGGATTTGAGCTTGAAAGACTTCCTGCTGCTGCACCTCTTGCCCGACCTAGCCTTTGTCTACCTGAATCTGTTGGTGCTCATACCCCGCATCCTGCTCAAAGGGAAACTGTGGCTTTACGTACCGACGGTCATCGCTTCCCTCCTGCTTTATGCCGGATACACTTACTCTTATGACCCGGCTGATTTGGGTGGCCTCGAAGAAATGTCGCCGCTGACCTGGTTTTTCACCTTCGATTTACTGGATGGGGCATACCTGCTGGGCTTGATTGTGGGGCTGCGTTTGATGCTCGAATTCGTTTATCACCAAGGGCGCATCTCCGAATTGCAAAGCACCAACCTGCAAACAGAACTGGCCTACCTCAAAAGCCAGGTCAGCCCGCACTTCTTGTTCAACATGCTCAACAGCATTGCGGTGCTTTCAGAAAAATACCCAGCGAAGGTCACGCCTGTCGTCGTTCAACTGTCGCAGGTGCTGCGCTACCAGCTTTACGAAGGTGAAAAAGAGCGGGTAGCCCTGAGCCACGAAATCGAAAACCTGCGCACCTATCTCGCCTTGGAGGGAATACGGCAAAACAAAATGGAAGTGGATTTTCAGGTGGTGGGCAACCCCGATGCAGTGCTACTGCCGCCGCTGCTTTTTTTGCCTTTTGTTGAAAACGCCGTGAAGCACGGTATCAATGCACGGGGCGAATCCAAGATTGCCGTCCGCTTTGACGTGCAGCCTGGCAGCCTCGATTTTTTCGTGGAAAACACAAAGCCAGCCCAAGCTTCCGCACACCTCGACGGCGGCATCGGCCTGAAAAACATTCACCGCAGGCTGGAACTGCTGTACCCCGGAAAGCACCAATTGGAAGTGGAAAACGTAGCGGACAACTTTAAGATAAAACTACGCCTGACCATAAACGACGTGAAATCGTCAGTCGTCAGTCGTAAATCGTAAATCAAATGACCTGCATCATCGTTGACGACGAACCCCTCGCACGGGAGGGACTGGAAATGAAAGTTGCCAAAATGGGGTTCCTGGAACTCTTGGGGCAATTCTACAACGGGCTGGACGCCAACCGCTTCCTCTCCGAGCAGCCCGTTGACCTCGTTTTCCTCGACATCCAGATGCCCGACATTACCGGGCTGGAACTCCTGCGGACGCTCAAAAACCCGCCGCTGGTCATCTTCACCACTGCCTTTCCGCAGTTTGCGCTCGACAGCTACGAACTTGATGCCGTAGATTTTTTACTAAAACCCATTGATTTTCAGCGCTTTGTGAAAGCGGTGAACAAGGCCAAGGAAATCCACGACCTGCGCAACCGTGGCAACTCCCAGGTAGAAAGCGTCCACGAAGACTTCATCTACATCCGTGCCGACCGCCAGTTCATCAAGGTCTTTTTTAAGGAAATCCGCTACCTGGAGGGCATGAAAAACTACGTGATGTTCCATACCCTGACCGGGAAAGTCATGACCGCTATCAGCCTACAGCAGGCCCTCGAATTTTTACCCAAATCGCATTTTGCCAGAGTGAACAAGTCCTATGTCGTCAACGTGGACTTTGTGCGGCGGGTACAACCGGATTTCATCCTCCTCGACAACGGCTTTGAAGTGCCATTCGGCAGTACCTACCAAGAGGAATTCATCCGAAATTTTGTAAAAGGGAACTTGTTGGAGCGGAAGTGAATTGGCCACCTGACCAAGTACTGTGACGTTTTGAAGCAGCCAGCCAAGGCCCAGGTCAATCCAACAACTCCGCCAACTCATCCCGAGAAAACGCCACCCCATCCCCCGTGGCCAGTATCTCCCCCGCCAGCGCCGCCTTCTTTTCCTGCATTTTCAAAATCTTCTCCTCGATGGTATCCTTGGCGATGAACTTCACTGCCACCACCTTCTCCGTCTGCCCGATGCGGTGCGCCCGGGCGATGGCCTGGTCCTCCACGAAGGGGTTCCACCACGGGTCGAGGACGAAGACGTAGTCGGCTGCCGTGAGGTTCAGCCCTACCCCGCCCGCTTTGGTCGTGATGAGGAAAGCCTGCACCATCGGGTCGCTGCTGAACTTGTCCACCGCCTGCTTCCGTTGCGCCTGCGACACACTGCCCGTCAGCCACGCAAACTGATGCCCCGCCTTCTCAAACTCCGCCCGGAACAACTGCAAATACTTTTCAAACGAACTAAACATCAGCACTTTGTGGCCTGCTCGGCGGATGGTATCGAAGTATTCAATGACGTCGTTGAACTTGCCGGATTCGATTGCGGATTCGGGATTGCGGAGTACGGATTGTGGGGCAGTAGGGTCTTCATCAGAGCTTTCGGTTTCGGTAGCGTCCCAATCCGCATTCCGCAATCCCGAATCCGCAATCAGACCGGGGTGATTTGCAATTTGGCGCAGCCGCATCAACGCCGCCAGCACGGCGATGCGGTTTTGGGGCTGCGTCGGGTCGAGGTTTAATATCTGATTCCGCACGGCGGACTTCTCCTGCTCGTACAGTTTCCGCTGCGGCTCGGTCATTTCGGTATAAAAAACCAACTCCGTGAGCGGCGGCAGTTCCGGTGCGACTTCCTCCTTGGTGCGCCGCAACAGATAGGGCTGCACAAGGCGGCGCAGCTCGGCCTTTTTCACCTCGTCTTGCTTCTTCTCAATGGGGGCAATAAAATGCTTTTTGAAATACCCAAAACTACCCAACATGCCGGGGTTCAGGAACTGCATCTGCGCCCAGAGGTCAGCCAGCGAGTTCTCGATGGGCGTACCGCTGAGGCTGATTTTGTGCTTCGCAACGAGTTCGCCCACTGCCTTGAACACGGCACTTTCCGGATTTTTGATGTACTGACTTTCGTCCAGCACCACGTATTCCCATTCTATTTTTTTCAAAAAGGCCATGTCCATCCGGGCCGTCTGGTAGGTCGTCAGCACAAGGTCGTAGCGGGCGAGTATGCGGGCATCCTTCGTGCGCCCCGACCCGATATGCTTGCAGATGCTGATGCCTGGGGCGAATTTTTTCACCTCCCGCTCCCAGTTGAAAACCAACGAGGAAGGGAGAACGATGAGGGCTTTCAGAGGAATTAGGAATTGGGAATTGGGAATTGGGAGTTCATTAGTATCACCCTCCGTTCCCAATTCCCAATTCCTAATTCCCAATTCCTCTTTGGCGTGGAGTAGAACCGCCAGCGTTTGTATCGTTTTCCCCAAACCCATGTCATCCGCAAGACAAGCGCCAAGGTTTTCCCGATAGTGATTAGCCAACCAGCTAGCGCCTTCCAATTGATACGGCCGGAGGTCGGCTTTCAGCAAGCTAGGTACTTTAAATACGGGCTGCTCCGCAATATCCGAATCCGCAATCCGCAATCCCCAATTCGCAATCAAAGGCCGCTGTGATTTCGCCAAGCGCAGTTCATCCCCATCGAGCTGCCCCAAATGCGCCAGCCCATGAAACCTCGCCATCCACTCCGCAGGGATGATGAAAAACGAGCCGTCGGGCAGTTCATACCAGCGGTTTTCGGTGCGGATATGGTGGATAAGCCTCGCAAACGGGAACTCGTACTCTCCCACCCTGACGGTGATTCGCAGGTCGAACCAGTCGTTCACCAACTGCACATCCTGCGTCCATTCTGCCGAGCGCAGGCTGATTTTTTTATCTTCGAAAACAGGCATGTCCAGCGTGAAGCCCGCCTCGGCCAGCGCTGCCGACTTCTCTGAAAGCCAAGCGATGGTCTGGTAAAGCGGGTCGCTCTCCTCCGGCGTTATTTCGTTATTTATACACTGCCAAAGACTGCCTTCTGTTTGCTCCAAGCCGAAACCCGTGAGCTTGTCGAGGTAAGCCTGCTCTGCTTCTGGTTGGCGTTTCACCTGCATCACCCGAATCTCACCAGCCTCATCGAAGTGTAGCGCCGTGCGCATTTGCCGTGGGTCGTTTTGGGAAAACTGCGTGCCGAGGTAGTGGAAGGTAACCGCAAGAAACCACTCATTTTTGAAGAGATGCTTCGTCAAAGTCAGGTCACAGCCCTCGATTTTTCGGGTGCTGGTCACCTCAAAACCTTCCGCTTCTATCTCCGCCCGCTCCGCCGCTTTCAGGATGAATTTTTGGAAATAATCCTTAATCAAATGGTTCGGTACGGGCTGTTCGTCCCGTTGCGTGAAGGGCTTAAGCATGTTCCCGTTCAGGCCGGGCAGCGGGTACAGCATATCCCCGACGAGTATCCAGCCGGGGTGGTTCGTGATTACGATGGGCTGCTTCCAGCGCACCAGCCAGCGCTCTTCGCCCGTCGTGAAATTGAGGCGGTAAATGATTTTGTCCTTTGTTTTTCGGAAAATAAGGTGCGGGATGATTTCAGCCTCCGGGTAGTGAACGAGCACGTCCTTCATCATCACTTTCTTGGCGGCCATGAAGGTGAGCGGCAGACGGTGTTCCACCATTTTACGAAGAAAAACATCCATCTGACGGTGGACGTACCGCTCCGCAATGGGCTTGATGTCAGGGTTTTGGAGCAACTCATCGAGGGGCTTCTGCTTGCCCCCGAGCGATCGGGGCGAGCTCTTCGGCGGATTGAACTTGGCCTCCAGCGCCCGTTCCGACAGACTTTCGATGAGGTCAAATAATTGCGCCAGTAACGGCGTCAACTCAATGCCGTAGCTGCCGATGGTGATGGGGGAAGCCGTTTGCAACAGGAAATTCAGCGTGCCGTCGGCGTCCGTCCCGACGATATGCGCCCCGGGAAGGTACCAGCCGCCGGGCAGGTAGCGGCGCAAGTCGAAGACAACGGTGGCGGATTTGGACATGGATTTTTTGGGCGAAGGTAAAACGGTTTTTGGTTTTTGGTTTTTGGTTTCAGGCGGTAGACTGCCCTAAAACCGAAAACCCGAAACCAAAAACCCATAACAAAAAATGCCCAGCAACTCACGTTGCCAGGCACCACACGTTTGAATACTCGATATTGGGTTGGGTTTATAGCTGCGAACAACTCAAAGCTCATAACTCGCAACTCGCAGCTTTTCCCCTTAATACCTCACGCCTTTTTCCTCCAAACGCGTTATCTTGATTTCCGTCCGACGGTTCTCTTCGTGGGTGGCATCGTCGCATTCCACGCCGTTTCCGCACTCGTTTGTGAGTTCGGTTTCGCCGTAGCCTTTGGCGGTCAAGCGCTTGCGGCTGACACCTTTGGACACGATGTACTTCACGGCAGCATTGGCACGCTCCTGTGAAAGCCATTCATTGTAGCTGTCCGAACCACGGGCATCGGTGTGCGAACCAAGCTCGATTTCGAGGGTCGGGTATTTTTTCATCAGGTCAACTACGTGGTCGAGGTCCACGGCGGCGTCCGAGCGGATATTGAACTTGTTGTAATCATAGTGGATGTTCTCCAATTCGATGACCGTGCCGACTTCCAGTTCCGGTTTCTCCAGCGGAGCGGGTTCTGGAGCAAGGTATAAAGTCTGCGTCGTTGTGCTTTCGCTGCAATTTATCTCGCCCATTTTCCACAGTTTTTCGTGCTTCGCAAAGCCCGATTTTTGCGCCAGCACCTCGTAGTCGCACTTGCAGTCCAGCTGGAACACGAAGCTGCCTTTGGCGTCTGTGCTGAATTCCTGCACTTGGTTCGTGCATTTGTTCAAGACCTTCACCATTGAGCCGGGGAGCAGGTTATCGGTCAATCGGTTCCGCACCACACCTGTGAAATTCGTTGATTTCGGTGCTTCAATGGGCACCAAGTACTCCGGCCCTGCCAACATCTCGGTGGAAGTAACCAGCAGGCGCACCGATTGGTAGCCCGGCTTGCTCACCTCCACGTAGTAATTTTCGCCCAGCACCACAGGCACTTTCACCTCGCAACTTTTAGAAATCGGCCCGTTCACCGAGAAGCCCTCGGTGTACAACACCACGTATTCCTGCCCCGGACGGTAATCGCTGTCAATGGCCCCCCAAGTGGAGCCTTCTGCCGGGCGAACCTTCAAATTGGCGTCTTGAATACGGTTGCCCGTGGCCTTGTCCACCACGCAGATGCTCGCCATTTGTGGCCGCACCCCGTTGAAATCCCAGCGGTAGATGTCATCTTGCCCCTTGCCGCCGGGGCGGTTGGAAGTGAGGTAGCCCTTAAACTCGGATTTTTCCGAAGTGAAGGCAAAATCGTCGAAAGTCGAGTTAATCGGTGCCGACAAACTCAGCGGCTGGCTGGCTTCCATGCCCAGCATCAGCACAGAGAAAACGTCCAGGCCGCCCATTCCCTGCCGCCCGTTGGACGAGAAGTAGAGCGTGTTGCTGGTCGTTACGAAGGGAAAAATCTCATCGCCCGGCGAGTTCACATTCGGGCCGAGGTTGATGGGTTGGCCCCAGTTTTCACCGTCTTTTTTTGAAACATAAATATCCATGCCGCCATAGCCACCGGGGCGGTTCGAACTGAAATACAGGAGCTTGCCATCAGCCTTCAGCGTTGGGTGGCAACTGGAGTATTCGTCGTTGTTAAAAGACAGTTCCTTCACGTCCACCCAAGCGCCTTTTGAGGCAGTTGCTTTGTAGATTTTCAAATCAATCAAACCAGCCGCCGTTTTCCCTTTTTTGTTGTTTCGGGAAAAAATCATGGTCTGGCCATCCGGCGTGAAGGTCGGTGCACCGTCGTGGTACTTGCCGTTGATGTCGCCCCCGATCATGTCCGGCGAGAAGAAGCGGCCTTCGGCGTCTTCCTTCGCAAAATAGAGGTCGGAATAGCGCCCCGTCACCAGGTCTTGGTCGCAAACAAAGACCCGCTTGCCGCCCCGTGCCGAGGTGAACATCACGCCAGCGCCATACGGCACCGCACAATAGTCGAGGTATTCGGTGTTAATGTCAGTGGCGTTTGCAAGGCTATAATTTCCGCTCGGCGGTGCCTGCATCTTGACGTTGGTAGCTCGCTGTGCCCCCACCCAACCGGCGGGCAGCAACAGCGCAAATAGTATTTTAGATGATAATTTCATTGATGAATTATTTTGGTTTTTGGTTTCAAGTTTGAGGTTTCAGGGAAGCGCCTGCTAAATTCATATTGATATGGGGAATGCCACATAACCTATTTTCCAGCAACCCAATATTTAAAAAAATCAGCAGGCGCTTCCCTGAAACCTTAAACCATAAACCATTTAAAAAAACCGTAAATGGCTTACCTCGCACGACTTGCACTTAAAGGTGTAGCCAAGCATAATTTCCCAGCTCCCATTGGTCACTTGGTTCAATTCGGATTGGGTGAAATCAAGGCCGAAGCCCAGCCTCATGCCATTGCCGAACTCCATGCCCGCCAGTGCGTCGAACGAGTCGCCGAGGCGGTAGCTGCCACCGAGCCAAAAGGTTTTCATGAAAATAAAATTGGCGTTCAAGTCCACGTCAACTGGTGCAGCAGGATTGTAGCTCACCAAGATGGATGGAACCAGTTCCACATTTCTGGAAAGGACAGTACTGAAACCTCCCATTATATAAGCCGTGCGGCGGTTATCCGTTTTGCCGCTGCGGTCTTGGTAAAGACCGTTTTTCAGCAGCCTCGGCACCGAAAGGCCGAAGTAGTATTTTTTACCCAAAAAATAAGCGCCCGACCCAAAATTGGCAGCAAAATCAGTCTCATCACCCTGCTGGACTTCCGGATCGTCCGGGTCAATGGTCGTTGACTCAGACCATTTTATCCGCAACTGTTCCAACCTGCCCGATACGCCAAGGCTCAGGGTATTGCCGTCTCCCAATTTGATGCGGTAGGCATAGCTCAGGTCAACGGCGTTGGTGTTCACCTTCCCGATTTCATCGGAAGTGATGCCGATGCCCAAACCGTTGCGCTTGCCTGCAAACGGCGTGTGGGCATTCACGTAGATGGTGCGGGGCGCCCCGTCAATGCCCGACCACTGGTTGCGGTACAGCGCCAGTGCGTCGAAGGCTCCCTTGGCCCCCGTGTAGCCGGGGTTGTAGGAGAGTTTGCTGAAGGTGAAATGCGTGTACTGCACGTCACTCTGTGCCGCCGCTCCCACTGCCAGCACACTGAAAATGAAAAGATGGATTAGCTTTCTCATTGTATGAATTGTTATATTGTTGGATTGCTATATTGTTATATTGTTTTCATGTTGTGTCGTTACAAAGAACAATTCAACAATATGGCAATACAGCAATTTTTACCTTGTTATCGTGAAATACCCCTGCATAGGCTCGTCGCTGTTCGCCTTGTCCAATTGGATGAGGTAGAAATAAGTGCCCGGCGGCAGCAGGTTGCCTTTGTAGCTGCTGTCCCAGTTGTTCATGTAGCCATCCTGCTCAAAAACCTTGTCGCCCCAGCGGTTGAAGATGCGGACGTTGTTGTTTGTGTAGGTCGTCTCCAGGCATGGCACGGTGAAATGATCGTTCCGCCCATCGCCGTTCGGTGTGATAGTATTTGGCACAAAGCAAGGCTGGTTCACGTTCGAGCCAAGTACGTTGAAGCGCACTGTGGCTTGCTCGCAGTCGTCTGGGCAGTCCGTGTTGCAGATTTCATACACCAGCGCATCTTGCCCGAAGAAATTCTCACGAGGACTGTACTCCAGTTGGCCGTTCACAATCTTGGCCGAGCCATTCGTCGGCTGCTCCACGATGCGGAGGTCCCAGCTCTGCACGTTGCCAGTCTGGTCGTTGGAAATCAGGTCGCCATCCGTCAGCGAGTTATTGAACTGCACTTCGAAAACATCGTCCGCTGCCGCAATGCCCGTGAACACATACACCGTGGCAGGTGGCGCATTGAAGCTGCAACCGCTGATGGTCAAAGTCGCCATGTACTCACCTGCCTGCCCGGTCGTTGCCGAAGGCAAAACAGGATTGGCTGCATTGGCGGTGAAGCCCTGCGGGCCCGTCCACTGGTAAGTTGCTCCCGGCACTGCCGTCACGTTCAGTTGAACGAGGTCGCCACGGCAAGCGGGGCTGGCCGCATCCGTCGAAGTTTCGACCGCCAAACTAGGGGGTGCTTGCACCAAGGACACTACCGCCAAATTGGAAGCAGGCGTGGAGCAATTGCCGTTGTTGGCTACCACCGAGTAAGTGCCTGCATTGGCCGATGTGGCATTGCTTACGAAGAAAGTAGGAATGCTCGTCGTGGCCAGGAGCACAGGGCCGCTGCCGTTGTCGAAGAACCACTGGTACTGCATGTTCGTGAGCGGAGCACCGCTGCTGTTCAGCGTCAGTGATTGTCCTTCGCAAAGTGTTGCATCAGAAACACCAAGCTGGAGCGCCATGCCCGTGAGGTTGCTCACCGTGATTTGCGCCACGTTGGAAGGTTGCGTCGAGCAATTTCCGGAGGCAACAACTACCGTGTAATCACCTGCATTGGCCGCCGTTGCGTTGTTTACGAAGTAAGTCGGAACGTTCGTCGTGGCCAGCAGCACAGGGCCGTTGCCATTGTCGAAATACCACTGGTAGCTGGCGTTCGTGCCGCTGAAAGTCGAGCTGTTCAGCGTCAAAGTTTGGCCTTCGCAAAGCTGTGTCGAGGAAGCCGCAAGCGTCGGTGTGCCACTGAGCGCATTGGTCACATCCACTGATTGAGCGTTCGAAGGTTGCGTTGTGCAATTGCCGGAGGCAACCACGACGGTGTACATGCCCTCGTTGCTGGCCGTCAGGTTTTGGACAAAAAACGTTGGCAGGTTCGTCGTCGCAAGCAGCGTCGTGGTCGTGCCGTTGTCGAAGTACCACAGGTACGAGATGCCCGTGCCGGGGAAGATGGAACTGTTCAGCGTCAGGGTTTCGCCTTCGCAAATTTGCGGAGCAGAAGCCGTCAGTGTTGGAACACCATTCAAACTGTTGGTCACGTTCACGTCCTGTGCGTTGGAGGGCTGCGTGGCGCAGTTGCCGACGCTCGCCGTCACCGTGTAGATTCCCACGTTGCTCGCCGCCATATTTTGGACATAGAAAGTGGGCAGGTTAGTGGTGCCGAGCAGCAGGTTCGTGCTGCCGTTGTTGAAGAACCAGTTGTACGAGACGTTGCTGCTTGGGAAAATCGAGCTGTTCAGCTCCAAAGTTTCGCCTTCGCAAAGCACATCGTCCACCACCGTCAGCGATAGGGCTGGGCCGATATTGTTCGTCACGTTCACGCTCTGGCCGTTGGAAGCTGGTGTGAGGCAATTGCCATTGCCAGCTACCACGGAGTAGATACCAGAGCCATTGCTGCTTAAATTGTTGAGCTGAAGGCTTGGTGCGGCGGTGGTTCCCAATGAAACTTGACCGTTGCCGTTGTTGAAGAACCACTCGTACTGCACGTTGTTGCCAGGCAGCGACGTGGTGCTGAGGTTCAAAGTTTCGCCTTCGCAAATTACGTTGGCAGAAACGCTGAGGGTCGGAGCCGTGCCCATTTGGTCAAGCACCACCACGTTCTGGCTATTCGAGGGCTGTGAAATACAACCGGAAACACTGGCTTGCACCGTGTAAAGGCCACTATTGGTGGTCGAGGTATTTGAAATGATGAAGCTAGGCGACTGCGTTGTGGTGAGTAAAACGGGGCCGTTGCCCGCATTGAAGAACCACTCGTAGGTAGCGCCGCTGATGTTCGTGCTCGTCAGTTGCAGGGTCTCACCTTGGCAAAGGTTGCCAGAATTGGCGGCCAATGCAGGCGTTTGCGCCAGCACCGAACCCACCGTCACCTGCTGCGCCACCGACAGTGGCGAAGTGCAGCCATTGACCAACACCGCCACGCTGTAATTGCCAGAATTGGCGGTGGTTGCATTGGCAATGCTGAGGCTTGGTGTATTCGTGATTTCAATTGGGCTGGCATTGAAATACCAGTAGTATTTGCCGCCGTTGCCGACCGAAGCCGTGCTTAGTTCGATGGACTGCGTTTGGCAAAGCACCGCATTGGCGACAGTTATGGCTGGCGCTTGCGCAACCATCGTATTTACTGCCACACTTTCCATGTTGGAGCTTTGTGGAGGGCAACCCGTCGTTCCAGCTACCACAAGATAAGTTCCTGTATTTGAGCCACTTACGTTATCAATCACAAATGAAGGCGTGAGCGTCGTCGCAATGGTGGTAGCGCCGTTTCCGTTGTTGAACATCCACTGGTAGGTCACGTCCAAGCCGGGGTAGGCAGTCGTATTGAGCTGCAATTGCTCGCCTTGGCAAGGTGTGTCGTTGCTGGCGGCAAGCGCTGGTGCTTGGCCGAGTTGGCCGCCCACTACCACTGCCTCAGCGTTGGAAGGTGGAGAGGTACAACCGCCAGCCGAAGCTATAACGGTGTAGTTGCCTGTGTTGCTCGGTGTCACGCTCATGATGGTGAACGACGGCACTTGGCTCGTCCCGATTGGGTAGGCGCTGGTGCCGTTGTTGTAAAACCACTGATAGGTAGCATTGGATGAGATACCCGTTGCCGAGAGGCCGAGGATTTCGCCTTCGCAAAGTGCATCCTGTGAAACGATGAGACTCGGAGCTTGGTTGGCCACGTTGCTCACTTGCACATTCACCGCTGTTGACGGGTCGGATTCACAGTTTCCGTTCACCACTTTTACGGAGTAGCTACCTGTGTTCGTCTGGTTCACGTTCGTGAGCTGGAAGCTCGGTGCAGTGGTCGAAGTCAGCAGTGAATTGCCGAAGAACCACTGGTATTGGATGTTGGTGCCTGTTTGCGCAGCAGTGGTCAGCATGACGTCGTTGCCGTTGCAAGGCTGGGCATTGCTCACGTTCAAGGCGGGCGTAGTTGGTGCGGTTGTCACTGTCACAGCCGCCGTGGCAGGCTGCGATGGGCAATTATAGCTGGTGAAAACGGTCAGGCTGTAATTGCCAGAATTGGCTGCTGTCAGGTTGTTCAGTGTCACGGGGAACGGGCCTTGCGGCGCAGCCGTACCACTGTAGCTGAAGCCGTTCGGGCCTGTCCAAGTGTAGCTCACCGTACCGGATAGCTGCACGTTGTTGTTGCCAGAGAGGTTGACAGATTCGCCTTCGCAAACAGTAATTGCTGTGGTCAAATTCGTAGGAATAGCCACAACAGTCCCCGAATGACAAGTGTATTCCTGCCAGTTGGGTATCCCGTTTGTGTTGCTGTCCGGGCATGGCTGGCCGATGGGGCATTCGTTCATGTCGGTCAAGCCGTCGTCGTCGGAATCCAAGTCGTCAACATCTGGAGTTCCATCGCCATCCGTGTCGGGGCAAGGTGTCGTTGCACCACATTCGTAAGCATCAGGCAAGCCATCGTTGTCGCGATCAATGTCTCTGAAATCAGGTATGCCGTCGTTGTCGCCGTCTCTGCAAGGCCCATCAAACGGGCATTCGTCAATATCCACGAGGCTGTCATCGTCGGAGTCGAGGTCACGGAAGTCAGGCTCACCAAGCCCGTCCGTATTGGTTGGTGTAGAAGTCGGTGTCAAATTCGGTGCGCTGGCCTGCCCATTTACATTAACAGCAGGTGTGCCAGTGCCAAGGATTCCATCATGGTCTGGGTCGGGCATGCTGGCCTCGGTCACGTCCCAGATTCCATCGCCGTCTGTGTCAAGGTCACGATAGTCGGGCTGCACATCGTTGTCGGTATTGAGCGGAGCGGAAGTAGTGGAAAGCGGCGTACCGTTCAAGTCTGTAGTAGCTCGGCCAGTGAGGTCCACCGTTGGGTTGCCCGAACCGATGATGCCATCATTGTCTGGGTCAGGCCGGGTGGCTTCGGCCACGTCGTTGATGCCGTCGTTGTCGGAATCAAGGTCGCGGTAATCACGCACACCGTCGCCGTCCGTATCGGTCGGCTGCGAAGTTGGCGTGGAGTTCAGCACCATCGGAATTCCCTTGGTGTTGACTGTCGGGTTTCCGGCTCCGACCATGCCATTGTTGTCAGGGTCGAGGTTGCTTGCTTCGGCCACGTCGTTGATGCCGTCGTTGTCGGTATCGAGGTCGAGGTAGTCTGGTCGAAAGTCTCCATCCGTGTTCTTAGGTTTGGAGGTGGTAGCAAGGGCCTGACCATTTGCGCCAGCGGTTGCTTTTCCATTTGTGTCCACCACGGGAGCGCCTGTGCCGATGATGGCGTCGTTGTCACCATCAGGCGAGCCTCCTTCTTCCACATCGTGGATTCCATCGTTGTCGGAATCGAGGTCGTGCCAGTTGCGAATGCCATCGCCATCTCGGTCGGGCGGCAGGGCAATTGGGTTGTTGGTTACCGCTGGGTCTATCAAGGTAGATAGACCAGATGCACCTACCACAGCTGGGCTGATTGCACCACCACCAATACGGCCATCGTTGTTTGAATCAAAAGCACCGAGTCCAGCTTCGGAAACGTCGTTGATGCCGTCGTTGTCGGAATCAAGGTCATCGTGGTCAGGTACGCCATCGCCGTCCCATTCGATGCGGCTGTAGGTTTCCACTGCTGCAAAATCGTCTGGGTCAGAAGCGATGGGGTTGAAAAGTCCGTTGAGGCCAAATGCGGCGGGAGCGCCATCAATCCTGCCATCGCCGTTCGTATCGGGCTGGTTGTGGCCAGCTTCAAAGAGGTCGGAAATTCCGTCGTTGTCCGAATCGAGGTCAAGGTGGTCGGGGATGCCGTCACCGTCAATGTCGTAAACCGCGTTTATTTTATCGCAAACACCATCGTTGTTGGCGTCAATGCAGTTGTTTGGCACATCTGGATCGTTGGCATCTTTGTAATTGAGCACCCCATCACCGTCCGCATCTTCACTCGGATCACGGCCGCCGGGCAGGCAAGCGAAGCCGCCCGTCGGGTTACAGAATTCCTTTTTATCGGGAATGCCGTCATTGTCATCGTCAATATCCAAGTTGTCTCGGACGCCGTCACCGTCGGTATCAGGGATGGCCACTACCATGCAATTATCCACGATGTCCACGGTGAAATGGCCGAAAGCTGCCCCACTGTAATCAACAAAGGCCCAGTAGTCGAGTATCTTGTTGTCACCAAAATTATTTTGGTAAACAAAAGGTACATTCGTTGAAGTTAGCTGGCCATTGGTCGTCATTCCACTAGTCGGGCCTCCCACTTCGGTATGATTATAATAAAATTGGTCAAAAGAAGACGCCTTCACATTGCTCACCAATTTTATCAAAACACCGCCAAGGTTGTTTTCAATATCGGAAAGCAGGATATGCGTTTCCCCATCCCGCAATTCGAGCTTGTACCCAAACGTGAAATTGGAGTTGGCCATGAGCAGGTTGCCAAATCCATCACGACCATCCCAGAAGATGGAGTCGTTTCCGATACCAATGTTTTTTACCAGTAACACATCCACCGAATCGGTGTAATCGCCATCGTTGTTTATGTCAAAAGACAAATAAGCAATGCCACCTTGGGTAGATGCAAAGTTCACATAGGCACCTTCACCCTCCTCAAGTGCGCTCAACAAGCAAGGGTTTCCAGTTGAGCTTTTAGCTTTTAGTTCAAAGTCTGAAAGTTGCGGCTCCGTGGACGATGGCATGTTGAACAGCCAAGTTGTGTGGGTATTGTTCCGATAAATATCCGTGACCAGCGCCGTGGACGGCATGGTCGGGTCGGGCACATTGAAGAAAATCTTGTTGTTGATGAGATGTTCCGCTGTATAATCCTCCGCCTGGGGCTCGTAATAATAGTTTTGCCCAACCACCCAGGAAAGTGGGTCGCTGGAGCGGGAAACATCCATTCTCAAATGTGATTTGTAGCTGGGCGTGCCGGTATTGTCCACAATGCCCCTTGTAACGGAGGTGATAGGGAAGCGATAGGGGTCAGTTTCCATGAATTTTACTTGGTAAAGAAACCCGCCAAACGTGAGAATAAAAAACTCCGGCGAGGTCATGTAGCCGTTCTGGCTGATGACCGAAACATACTCATTGGAGTAAACCCGCCCGGATTTCATCGAGCCGCCCGCATTGGCAGCGCCACCCGAAGAAACGGTAATGTCCCAAGCCGTGATGACGGTTGGGGTTGTCGGTTGATGAGCCGCCCGAGTCCAAGGTTCATTGTTGAGCAGGTTCTGGAAATTGGCCGCCTGGTAAACCGGGAAGCCTATATCCACCGTCCAGATGCCATTTTGTCCAGCAGGGACTGTGATGGTACCCGGCGTAAAGCCTGCACCACCCGTCGGGCCGTTTACTTCCTGCACGTTATCGAAGATGATGGCTGTGTTTCCGCCACCAGTGCCGTCAAAAGTGGCTGCCAGCACCCCATCCGGTCGGTAAACCTTGATGAATCCACCAGCAATGCCGACATGGCTTGCCCCAACATTGATAGTCTCGCCCGCTGCGGCGTACACCTTTAATTGTTGCTCGTTGCGGTTGTCGAGGAACAGGCGGTAGCCGTCGTAACTGACAAAGTCCTTCGAGCCTTCTGCCCAAACTGCCGTGGCCGAACAAACCACAACAGCCATTGCGAGCAGCTTTCTCGCTATGGCCTTTCTGTTCATGAAATAATCAAACATGTGTTTCATTTTGAACTCGGTTAAGTGAATACATAGAAATCCTAATCGCCAACTTGCCCGTTCAGGGCCAGTGCGTTATCGTAGCTTAAAATTCTTGGCAAAAATTTCAGGAGGGAAAGCCCTGTCTGATTTTACAGCAGCAACGAGGCAGATGCAGTTTTCTCATGGTAAAAGGCTGCGCAAGTGCGGCAACGGCTGCTTTTTTTGTGTAGGAAGAAGGCAAATTTTACCATGCAGCTATCCAAAAAGGAGTACACCACGGGTAATTTTTATTTATCATACAAAAATTCATGCCAATATTTTTAATATGAACTGTTTTTACTGGAATTTTCGCAGCGGGAAAAAATTGTTGGTAAAATAGAAAGTCACTTTGTTTCGCCAAATACGCGCCGCCAACTTAGCTTTGCCCTTGATCAAAACCATCAACACCATGCAAGACCTCGCCCGCTGCCCTTGGTGCCACGGCCACGACATTTACATCATCTACCACGACACCGAGTGGGGCATCCCCTGCCACAACGATCAACAGCTCTTCGAAATGCTCTGCCTCGAAGGCGCACAGGCTGGCCTCAGTTGGATTACCATTTTGAAAAAAAGGGAAAATTATCGCCTCGCCTTCGACCATTTCGATGCGGAGAAAATGGTGAAATATGATGAGGCAAAACGGGAGCAATTGATCAACGACCCCGGCATTGTGCGCAACCGACTGAAGGTGAACGCCTTCATTGAAAATGCAAAAGCTTACTTGAAAATCAGAAAAGAATTCGGCAGCTTCGACCAGTACATCTGGCAGTTCGTGGAACACCAGCCTATCGTGAACAATTGGCAAAAACTGAGCGACTGCCCTGCTAAAACTCAGCAGAGCGACGCCATGTCAAAGGATTTGAAGAAAAGGGGATTCAAGTTCGTCGGCAGCACGATTTGCTATGCGTTCATGCAGGCGACGGGGATGGTGGATGACCATTTGGTGGGGTGCTGGAAGCGGAAAGGTTAGGCAAATAATTCCTCGGCCTTCATCTCAAAATCAGCCAGTGCGGGCGCACCGCTGCATATCGTTTTGCCCATGCAAATCGTAATCTTTTCGGGCGAAGTGTAAACGTCCACTTTCTGAGCATGCGGGAAAATATGCCAAACGACCTTCACCCCAGCCTTGAAGTATTCCATCAATTTTGCATTCACATCCTCTGCCCTATCTGTTGGTGAAATTACCTCACACACCCACGGCGCCACTTGGTTTTCACCAGCCCACATTTTTGGAAGTTGTTCCGAATTATAGAAGGCTATGTCCGGCCTCCTGAGTTGCTCAGGCGAAGTGTCCATATCGGTTTCCATGACCAGCCTACCTCCATTTTTGTAAGCTTTTGTTTTTAAAAACAAGTCAAGAAGCAAAATGAAAAACTTGGATTGTCGCTGGTTCATCGTTTCGGTTTTTTCGATTAAGCCCTGATTAAACTCATATTTGTAACCGTCCTCCTTGTTGGAATAGTGGCGGAGAAAGTGTTGCTTCGTAATCCGCTTCGGCTCACGTTTTCCCTGTCTTGTTTTTGGTAGTGCTATCGCTGCGGCTGTTGACATATCTTAATCTTTTGTTTTGGCAAAAATAAGGTATTAAACCCTAAAAACCAACAAGCCCAGTTAGCGCTCAGCGCGCTAACTGGGCTTCAAAATCACAATTTCCCAATCATCAACGGCAGTGCCTTCGCCCGCCGTCCTTCTGCCTGAATCCAAACCACATACCACCCCTCGGGCATGCCCGTCAGGTCAATTCGCACAGGCTCCAGCGGCGCTGAATCCACCTCCATTTCCTTCACCAGCCGACCCATCCTATCCACCAGCAGCAGCCGGACGATGCGGCCTTCTACGGCTCGCAGGTTCACGTCCACGTACTCGTTGGCGGGGTTCGGGAAGAGCTTGTATTCATCGAGGTCATCCCAAAACTCCAGCATCTGCACATTGGAGAAGGCAACCGAGCCATTTTTGCGAAGCTGAACAATCCGGTAAAAATTCCACCCCGGCAATGGCCGCAGGTCAGTGTGATTGTAGGTCATAAAATTATCAGACCACTCTTGATTTTCTTGCTCCGCAATGGGTGTCCAGACAAAACCATCTGCCGAGCGCTCCACGCCGTACTGAACGGCATGCTCGCCACTGTTCGTGCTCCACCGCAGTTTTGCAGTAGCACCATCTTGTTTCACAAAAAGGGAAAACACCTCGCCCGGCGCTCCAATTACTGGGCTTGGCGGCGGGTTTAGCGTCCAAAGTGCCTCGTCATCCTCTACAGGTGTACCCGATGTGTTGTTTCCGGGGGTGCTGTCCACGTCGGCGGGGCTGGCCGTTTTTACCTGCACGAAATAGGGCAAAGCGGTTGTATTTTGCAGACAAAACAGCTTTATCGTCATGATTTTGCTCGTTCCAGCCGCCAAGCTGCCCACTGTCCACTCCTGCGTGAACAAATCGTAACTCGTCCCAGCCGCTGGTGTGTTCATGGTGTGGGCAAGTCCTTGCGGGATTGGCACCGCCAATTTCACCCCGCTGGCCGCCGCCGTCCCGTTGTTTGTCACAGTGATGGTGAAGGTTAAATCGTTCCAAATCAGCAAATTAGGACTGCTCGCCGTCAGCGAGACTTCGAGGTCGGGGGCGCTGCCGCCGGGCGCTGTCACGCCAAAACTACGGGTCACATCGGCAGCAGGGTTGTACTGCGCATTGCCCGCTTGGCTGGCCTTGATGCTCACCGTACCCGTCGCTCCCGTCAAAGTCACGGTGTTTCCTGATAAAGTCGCTGGCCCGCTCACCAAGGTGAACGTCACTGGCAAGCCGCTCGATGCTGTGGCACTGATGGTGAATGGCGGACTAGTCGTCGTTTTGTTCGCCAAACTGTTGAAGGTGATGGTCTGGTTCAGCAGCCCCGGTGCGCTCACCGTGAAACTCCGCTCGACCGGGGTTGCGGCATTCCAATTGGCGTTGCCAGCTTGCGTAGCCCGCACGGTCACCGTGCCTGTCGTACCACCAAGGGTAATGGTGTTCCCTGAAATCGTCGCCGGGCCGCTCACGATGCTGAAGCTGACGGGCAGCCCGCTCGTTGCGCTAGCGGAAATGGCGAATGGCGCATCGGTCGTCACTTTGTTCGGGATTGCAGTGAACGTAATCGTCTGATTCTGAGGGCCTGCGCCCGGCGCTCCAGCAGTGAAGGCGGCCTCGTCGTCCTCGTTCGGGGTGGGTGCAGTGCCGTTGCCGGGAGTGCTGTCGTTGTCGCTCGGCGTAGCGGTGCTCACTTGGGCGTAGGCGGTAAGCGGCGCATTTTGCAAAATGAAAAAGTTGCAGGTGATGGTGGCCGTTTCGCCGGGGTTCATCGTGCCGACCGTCCAAACCTGGTCGGTGAAAAGCCCGAAGCTGCCCTTCGAAACCACCACCTCATTTCCACCCACATAAACGACACTTGAAGGTTTCGGGAAAGCCACTGTCACGCCGCTGGCCGCTGCTGTTCCCGCATTCGTGAGGGTTGCAGTGAAACCGATATTCCCCCACTGCGTCACGTTTTGCGCCGTGGAAGTCATGGTCAGTTCGAGGTCAACGCCACTGCCGCCGCCGGGCAGGCTGACGGTGAAAGTCCGGTCAACATTCGGGGCGGGGTTGTAGCTGCTGTTGCCTGCTTGCGAAGCACGAATCGTTACCGTCCCGGGCTGTCCCGTCAAGGTGACCGTCGCACCGCTGAGCGTGGCCGGGCCGCTGATGAGCGTGAAGGTGACGGGCAAATTGCTCGACGCCGTCGCCGAAATCGTGAACGGCACATCGGTCGTCAGTTTGTTCCCAATATTGTTAAAAAGAATCGTCTGATTTTGCAGTCCCGGCTGCCCCACGGTAAAGCTCCGGTCAACGGGCGAGGCGGCGTTCCAACTGCTGTTGCCAGCTTGCGAAGCACGAACCACCACCGTCCCGGTCGTGCCGCCGAGCGTGACCGTATTGCCACTGACCGTGGCGGGGCCGCTCACGATTTGGTAGCTCACAGGCAATCCACTCGTCGCTGTAGCGCTGAGGGTAAATGGTGCATCGGTGGTCACCTTGTTTGCTATCGTCGGGAACGTAATCGTTTGATTTTGAGGACCTTGGCCAGCGCCAAGTACTGTTTTAGCCACCTCATCGTCCTCGTTGGCGATGCCGGGTGTACCGTTTGCGGGTGAAGAATCGGGGTCGGGTTGGTCGCAGGCACTTACCTCTGCCCAGCCTGTGAAGGGCGGTGCGGCGAGCAGGTACCAGCCCACCGTCAGCGAGGCGGAGGCACCGCCAGCGAGATTGCCCACGTACCAGACTTTGGTGCCAAAATTATCGAATGTGCCTTGCGTGACCGTCCACTCCTGACCGCCGACGTACACCGTGTTGGCCGGCAGCGGAGCGAAAACCCGCACGTTGGTTGCCGTCGTCGAACTGTTGTTGGTGACGGTGAACGTGTAAAAAATCGAGTTGTAGATGCTGGCCGTGCTTGGGTTCGTGGTGGCGCTGAGCGAGAGGTCAACGCTGCCTCCCCCACCCGACTGGGTGACGGTGAAGCTGCGGTCCACGGGTGTGGCCGATGCCCAGCTCCCATTGCCGGATTGGCTGGCCCGAACCGTCACCGTTCCGGCTTGTCCGGTCAAAGTCACGGTGCTGCCGGAGATGGTGGCCGGGCCGCTCATGATTTGAAAACTGACCGGTAGACCGCTGCTTGCCGTGGCTGAGATGGCGAACGGCGGGGAAGTCGTGGTTTTGTTCGGGATGGTCGGGAAGGTGATGATTTGCGTTTGCGGAGCAGAAGAAAATGGCAAAAGGCGATTGCCGGGAATGGGGCGTTCCAGCGTACCGCCTGGTAGCGTCCAGCCGACGGCGAGGTTGTCGCCTCCAGTGCCTTCCTTCATCAGCGCTTCGATGTAGTATTGTTGACCTGCAGTCAAGGTGATGAGGGCGGATTGTTGCGAAGGAAATTTTGTCCATTCCTGTGGATTTGTCCAATCCGGCACATTGGCGATGAGTGTCTTATTTATGGGGCTACTGGTTGTTGAAAGCCAAAGTTCGCCGTTGTCGTCGCTCGAAATCCAGAAACGGTACTGCCCGGTGACGGGCGGGCAAACGTAGCCTCGGACGCGGACACCGTAGTTGTCGAAAGCATCCACGGGGATTTCAAAAATGTTCAAACTGCCAGTGGCGTTGGGGGTATTTGCCAGCGGAATCTGTGAAACTGCTGTGCCAGTTACCCCCGTCCACCTTTCAAAAGAAATGCTACCCGTGCCGGAACAACCGCTGGGCGGGGCCACATTTATCCAAAAACTCTGCGAAACGTTGACGGCGGGGCCGAACGTGCCGTTGCCGGGTTGCGTGGCAGCAATGGTGACTTTGCCGGGCACGCCAAGCAGGGTGACTTGGTTGCCCAAAACCTGCGCCGGACCTTCGGTCACGTAGAAAATGACGGGCAAGCCGCTGGTGGCTGAGGCAGTCAGGTTGAACGGCGCATCCCCTACCAATTTATCCGAAATAGCGGAAAAACTGAGGGTTTGGCTCGTTCCGGTGCAGGCCGGGAAAATGTCTTTTTGAAAAGAAGCGCTTGCCCCCGTGGGGTCGCTGGCATTGAGTTTTACCCGGTACCAGTAGCTGGCATTGTAGCACTCGACGGGCGTGAGGTTCACACTGGCCGTGGCGGTGGTGAAACTCTGCACGGGGTGAGAGTGTGCATTGTGGTAGAGCAGCACTTCCCATTGGTAGCTCAGTTGCGCAGCAGAATGATTCGCATCCGTGACCGTTGCGCTGAGGCTGACGGGCGTTGTGACGCCGGGGTTAAAGGTATTGATGGCGTCCACGCTCGTGGCGACGATAACAGGGGCGCTGTTGTTGATGCTGACGTTGACGGAGGTCGTGGCGGTGAGGCTGGTGTTGTCTGTGACAGTCAATGTTACGGGGAATCCGGCGGGGGAACTGCCGGGGTTGTAAGTTTTGACGGGATTTGCTTCGGTGCTGGTCGTCCCATCGCCGAAATTCCAGAGATAGGCCAGCGTGCCGCCGTCCTGGTCGTAGGTGTTGAAGCTGGAAAACTGGACGGTTAGGGGCGATGTCCCGCTATTTGGCGAAGCCGAAGCAAAGGCAACGGGCGCATGGTTGGTCGTGCCAGTAAAGCTGACTTTTCGGATTTGGTCGGGGTAGCGCACGTACCAGATGCCGTCCTGCGTGGGATGGGTTGTGACGAAAACACAAGCGCCTGCCACATCCACGAAATTTTTCACTTCGATGGGGTTGTAGTTCGCGTCAAAACGAAAATTTTTAATCCAGCCAGCGCCGTAGTCAGCGTGAAAATAGGTGTCGTGCCATTCAGGTGGGAAAACGTGACCGTGATACCAAGTGCCGCCCGTGCTGGCGTTTCCAGTGAAAGTATTGCCGGGCAATTGCGCCGAGCCGACATTGTAAATCGTGCCGTTGATGAGGCCACGGGCAGCGCCAGTGCGCCAATCCACCCGCGGACGGTCGTGCGTGGCGGGGGTGTAGGTCGCGTTGTTGTAGCCGGGTTGGGTAGTCATGCCCTCGTATTTGGGCCAGCCGAAGTTCATGCCGGGCGCGTTCACCACGTCCATTTCTTCCCGCGTACTCCAACCCACGTCCCCCAACAGGAACACGCCAGGGTTTCCGTCGGCGGGGTTGTGGCTTCCGGTTTCTGGAACATAGTTCATTCGATAGGGGTTTCGGACACCGCGAGCCCAGACGCGGGAGGCGACGGACTTGGGCTGGGCCGCGTTCCAGTAAGGGTTGCTGGGGTAGCCTTCGCCTGTTTGAGGGTTCAGGCGCAAGATTTTACCAGAATAAGAAGTCAGGGTCTGTACCCGATACGCGCCGATGTTTTGCGCCGAAGTGATAATACCGTCGGTAATGGCCTGCGACCAGTAGGTCTCGGGGTCGCTGCCTTGGTCAACGGCGTTGTAGCTGGCGCCGTCGCCCATGCTGGCGAGCAGCGAGCCGTCCTGGCCGAAGACGAGCGAACCCGTTCCGTGGCTTTCGTGGAGGATGGGCGGGCCATCGTTCACCGAATTTCCCAAAAGCACAAACCGGCTGTTCGGCACGATGCTGGCGTAGGTGCTGATGTCCACCTGGTAGCGGGTGATGCGGCCAATGGTGGCGTTGAAATATTCGTTGGTGGCAGGGTTGTACTGTCCGGTGCCGAACTTGAGAAGGTGATGGCGATCTACAACGTACTGGAGGTAAATGTAGCCGTTGGTGGTGAAATTGGGATCCAACGCGAAGCCGAGGAGGCCGAAGTCGCGCCAAGCGCCCACCTCAGCGGAGATGTCGAGGAGCGCAGGTGTTTGTTTGACGCCATTCACGACGACCCAGACTTTGCCGACGGTTTCCCAGACGTACATGCGGCCGTTGTTGTCCCAAGTAAAACCAGCCACTTGGTTAAAGCCGCCGAGGTAGAGGTTGTCAGAGAAACCTGCGGGCTGGGCGCGGAGGCTGCCTTTTGCGAAGAAAAGCAAAATGCCGATGAAAATAAGGATGAGTGGCCAATAGCTGGCGCGACTTGAAACGGGTGTTACTCGGTTCATAATTTTTGGATTTTAGTGCTTGCTTAAATAGTGTTTGCGTGGCAGTTGCCAGCAGTACGGGGGAAGTCCAGACTTGATATTTGAAAGGGATGTGAGTGAGGAGGCTTTCAGAAAAACTTTGGAAGCGATGCGAAGGTAAATTTAATCTTTGGAAAATTAGGCATGGATGTAAGGGAAATCTCACGCTCACGCTGGTTTAAAACAAAAGAAGGCTGCCCAAAATGAGCAGCCTTCATGTCAAAGTCTTGCGTCGCAAATTTTTAGGCCACAAAAATGTCCTTCGCAGGCGACTGCGCACCGGGCAGTTTTGGCAGCGTCACCACCAGCACCCCATCGGTGTAGCGGGCGGCGATGCCTTCGGCGTCAATTTTTTCATTGAGTGAAAATTGGCGCTCGAAAGGCACGGTCTTGAACTCCCGGCGGGTCCAATTCTTGCCTTTGCCGAGGTCGCTTTCCTCGCGCCGGCGGCCTGTGATGGTGAGCACATCGCCTTGCAAGCCGATCTGGAAATCCTCCTTCGAACGGCCCGGTGCTGCGAGGTGCAGTTCGTAGCGGTCTTCCAGTTCTTCCACATTCACGGGAGGCTGAAACCAGCCGCCCCGGTGATGGCCACTAGCTTGTGCATTCGCCCAAGGCCCGTAGCCCATTCCTTTGGAGGCATGTCCCCAGCCTCCGTGTTTTCCATGATGATTACCATAACACATAGTTGAAAAAAGTTTTGAGCAGCGGGGAAGGTTTTTTTTGGTTTCAGGTTTCTGGGTTCAAGGCAGTCTCTGCGTGAAACCAAAAACCTGAAACCTGAAACCTCCCTTACCGTCTGCTTTAGGTTAAAAATTAGATGACTTCAATAATCCTAGTTTGCTGCATCCAGTCGAAAGCTGGCTCGTTGCGCTGGGCGTCAATCGGAACGGGCTGCCGATGCCGCATGGCGGCTACGTGCATCGGTGTGTACCGATGTCGGCCACTCAGCCCACGAAATGCAATCGCTCCTGCACCCAGCACGGCTGCGCCGAAGAGGACGACAAACAAGATTTTGAACAAGAAAAATAGGAGTACCAGGCCCACAAGTGGGCCAACGATAAATGGAAACCGTCGCATAATTTGGATTTTATGAAATGAAAAAAATCGGGTGAAATTCTGGCGGCGTTTTTTCACTCAATAGCCGCACAAATAGGAAGACGAGGCAAGTCAAAAATTACTTTAAACGATTTGACTTTTTTTAAAAATATTTTTTAATCGGTTGATTTTCAATTAATTAACCCTAGTTGTGTTTAAAAGCAGGATTTTGGCTTCGCCAAAATGGGATAGGACACAGATTAAACTGATTGGACTGATTCGGACTGATTTAGAAATCTGTGAAAATCTGTTTAATCCGTCCAATCTGTGTCCCAATAATTTTTGGCGAAGCCAAAACAGGATTCTTTGCAATTGAAGCTATTTATCAAACAACCAGCGGTGGAGTTTCGGGAATTCCCGCCCCCAAAAAACCTCGTTGTGTTTGCCGCGGTCGCGGAGCACCACGCGAATTTGCCCATCAGAAAATCCGCCTTTGCGAAGCGACTGATAGACATGCTGGAGGCTCGATTCCATTCGACCGCTTTCCGTTCGGCTGCCCGCCACGTAGAATTTACTCTTTCTGCCAAGGTCGTTTTCCGCCAACTGGAAAACCTGCGGATTGAACCAAAGCGATGGCGACAGCGCTCCCACTTTACCGAACACTTCCCCAAATCGAAGCCCCGCCCACAGCGCCAACAAGCCGCCCATCGAGCTGCCGATGATGGCCGTGGTTTCGGACTGTGGCAGGGTGCGATAACTGGCATCCACCTCCGGCTTTAGTTCATTCATTATAAATTGAATATGCTCCAGCCCTCCCCCACCCTGCTTACCTCGATGGTAGGGCGCGTATTCGCGTATGCGATCCGCGCCCGCGTTGTCAATACCGATGACAATGGCCTGCAAGCGCTTCGGCATTTTTGTCATCGTTTCGGGGATTTTCCAGTGCCTACCGCCAAAGGCCGTGCTGGCCTCGAAAAGGTTTTGCCCATCCAGCACATAAATGACTGGGTAGCGGCGGTTTGAGCCATAATAATCGGGCGGCAGTAATACACGTACGGTGCGCAACGGACCTTGTGGCGCGATTCTTATTCTAAAATAATGCAAGTCTTGTGGCTGCCTCATTCGGGTCTTTTTTTACAGCGCTCGCGCCATTTTGCTTTGAACTGGGCGCGATCCTCCTCGCTCATGTTGCGCCATTTCTCCCGCCAGTGCATGGTGCCGCCTTGGTGTGGTCGGGGTTTGCCATGGAAGCCGCCGAACAGGATTTTTGAAAGCACGAGCATCCCTACTGCCTGCCAATAGGTCAGCGCCGTGACGCCCGTCACGACCTTGGGCAGTATCGCGTTCCAAAGCAACATGACCACCCAGCCCAGCAACAGCGCGAAGCCTACAATGGCGAACGGGATGAAGAAGAATTTTTTGCGGCGGTTGCTTCTATTATCGTTGAACATGGCTGTTTTTTTGAGACTTTAGACAGGAGACATTAGACTTTAGACTTTACGCACATTATTTCATTCTAATGTCTAAAGTCTAATGTCTCTCTCTTAAAGTCCATTTTCTAATTCGAGATAAAAGGTTTCGAGGCGGCGGCGCAAGTGTTGCACGGCGTATCGTTTTCTGGAAATCAGGGTTTTGATGTTCTCGCCCGTCCTGTCAGCGATTTGCTGGAAGGTCTGGTCTTCCAGTTCGTTCCAGACGAAGACGTTGCGCTGGTTTTCGGGTAGTTCATCAAGGGCAGCGAAGAGCGCTTCCCAAAAAAGTTGGCGAAGGTACTCGTCTTCTGGGGTTACGAAGTCGGCAAGCAGGAGGTCGCTGAACTGCGTTTCTCCGTCCTCGTTTTCGTAGGCTAGGTCCTCAAGGCGGTCGGGTTGGCGCTTGCGGGAGCGGTCGGTCAGCTTGTTTCGGGTCACTCGGAACAGCCAGGCACCGATGTTCTCGATGGACTCCAAATCAACGATTTGGCTGAGCTGGTACCAGACGTCCTGCAGCACATCCTCGGCGTCGGCATCGCTGCCCACCCGCGGTCGGATGAAGCCGAAGAGGCGCTTGCCGTAGCTGCGCACCGTCTGCACGATGTTCTGCCGTTCTGCCATTGAAGTGATTTCGGTCACGAAGATGCTGTTTTTAGGGGTGGTGGACGAACGAGCCTGGGGTTTTACTTTAAATGATTTGAAAAAAAATTTCACGGACCAAAATCGTCGGAATTAAACCCCGACCAAACTGGAACGCTTATTGCCATTGCAAAAATCTCCTTCTCAGTAAAAACAGAACTGCTAGCTATCCGGCTAAATTTCTCCCTCGTATTTAGAACTTTAACTTTTGGGAATGAACAAACACTGGGCAAGCCACATTTGCGTTCTGTTCACCACCTAAAGCAGCCGGAGCCCTTCTAGCTCGCATCTGATTCCCCTTTTAAGAATTCCTTATTACCCTCATTCGTCATTTGGTTTTGCGCCGACCCTCTCGGCATTGTCTGGCAGTTTTTTGCCTTCGGCAATGGCTTGACTGGTGCTGGCGAAGCACGTCACAATATCAAGAGACTCATTCACTTTTAAATAAATTAATTCGCACATGAAAAACTTTCTTCCATTGTTGCTGCTGCTGTTGCCTTTCTACAGTTTTGCGCAGCAACAACCTAATGTGTTGGCCTTGCGGGTCAGGGAGCAAAAAGCTCAGAAATCGGATTTCAAGAAACCTGTGCTCTTTCAATTTGCCGGTCAGAGCAAAGCAGCAAACCAATTTGGCGACCTCGTTTCCGACGGGAAACTACTCACACTCGACCTCGACAACCTGACATCGGTGTACAAATCGGCACCAGCTTCCCTCGAAATGGAGCTGCCCAGTGGAAGCGCCCCACCCATCGTTTTGGAACTGGTAAAAAGCCAGTTGCTCACCGAAGACTTTAGCCTAGTTACCAGTGCAACCAACGGACAACCCGTTGATTACCAGCATGGTGTGTACTACCGGGGCATCGTGAAGGGCGATGAAAACTCGCTGGTGGCCATCAGTTTTTTCGAAGATGAAATCATCGGAGTGCTGAGCACCCAGAAGGACGGCAATATGGTGCTGGGCCGCATCCCGAATGCTATTGGGAGCACGGCCAAATCGGCCAACTATATTTTTTACAAAGACGAAGACCTGCTCTTGGACAACAGTTTCGAATGTGGTTCGGAGGAGGCGCCCGTTGCCGAAGGCAAAGATGACCTGAGCAACGCCGGCGGTGAAAAAGTGCTGAAATGCGTGCGGGCCTACCTCGAAGCGGATTACGACCTCGTGAACGAAAAAGGTGGGGCGACGGCTGCCGCCAACTTTGTCACCGGCCTGTTCAACGTCGTGGCGGGCATTTACCAAAACGAAGCCCTCACGGTGAACATCTCCCAAATCTTCACATGGACCACGGCAGATCCCTATGCGACCAATTCCACTTCTGCGGCCCTGACTTCGTTCCGAAACTACCGGCCCACCTACAACGGTGACGTGGCGGCCCTCATTTCGAGGGGTGCTCCCACCGGCGGCGGTATTGCTTGGGTTAGCGCACTTTGCACTTCCTACGCCTATTCCTACTGCTACATCAACAGCACCTACAACCAGTTTCCGACCTACTCTTGGTCGGTGAACGTGATTGCGCACGAGATGGGTCACAACCTCGGTTCGCCGCACACCCATGCCTGCGCCTGGAACGGCAACAACACGGCCATTGACGGCTGTGGCCCAGCGGTCGGTGCCAGCGAGGGCTGCACTGGGCCAATCCCGTCGCAAGGCACCATGATGAGCTACTGCCACCTCCTGAACGGCGTCGGCATCAATTTCAACCTTGGCTTTGGCTCGCAGCCGGGCGACTTGATTCGGAGCAAAGTCACGGCTGCCAACTGCCTCACAACTTGTGCTTCGGCCTGCCTAACGGTTAGCACAAACGGTACTAACGTAAGCTGCGCTGGCGGCAACAACGGCACTGCTTCCGCAACAGCCACGGGCAACAGCGGCCCGTTCACCTACGCTTGGTCGAACGGCGGCAACACCCAAACCATCATCAATTTGGCGGCGGGAACCTACACCGTCACCGTATCCGCTGGCAGCAACTGCACGGGCACAGCGACCCGCATCGTCACTGCGCCAGCGGCCATCGGCACGAGCGTTTCCGTTACCAATACCTCGAACGGGCAGAACAACGGGGCCATCAATTTGACGGTGAGCGGCGGCACACCCGGCTACGCATTTTCTTGGTCAAACGGAGCGACGACGGAAGACTTGTCAAACCTTGCCGCAGGCACCTACACGGTGACCGTGACGGACTCGAAGGGCTGCACGGCAACGAAGTCAGCCACCGTTGGCACGTCAAACAACAACCCCATCACACTAGCTTTTGTGGTGACCAATGCCAACAGCGGCCAAAATAACGGCGCCATCAACCTGACCGTGAGCGGCGGCACAGCGCCGTTCAGTTTTCTTTGGTCAAACGGGGCACAGTCGGAAGACCTCGTAAACGTTGCCGCAGGCACCTACACCGTAACGGTGAGCTGCCCGACGGGAACGAAAACTGGCAGCGCCACCGTAGGCACAAACAGTGGCGGCGGAGGCGGCTGTACTTCCGCCAACCTGCCTGATTTGCAGAGCTTCGAGGGCAGCCTCGGCAACTGGTCACAGGCAACGAACGACCAGATGGACTGGACGATTGGCTCTGGCACTACACCCACCAACAACACCGGGCCAAACGGTGCTGCGAACGGCACTTATTATGTTTACACGGAAGCTACCGGAAACACGAATAAAACCGCTTACCTGCTCAGTCCTTGCTACAATATTTCGGGGGTAAATACTTTCCAAGTGGCTTTCAATTACAATATGTATGGTTCCCAAATGGGCATCCTGTACTTCCAATTCAGCATGAACAACGGGACATCTTGGAGTTCTGCTTGGGCAAAATCCGGCAATCAAGGAACGGCTTGGAAATCGCTTGCGCTCAATTTCACGAACAATGGCGGCAGCAGCATTCGCTTCCGTTTTTATGGTAAAACGGGTAGCGGTGAAAAGAGCGACATGGCCGTGGATAATTTTTCCATTGTGCAAACAGGCAGTCTGACCACAGGCAAATCGGAGGAAGCTACCATCGTGCTGAACCCAGAAACGGAAGCCCGGGCGCTTGCCCTCAGTCCGAACCCTGTGAATGAAAACCTGACGGTGGCGTTCCAATCGGAACTTGGCCGGAGCGGCAAAATTACCGTCAGCGACCAGATGGGACGGCCAGTGAAGACGAATTTCATGGAGCTTGCCGAAGGCAATAATTACGTGCAAATGGATGTGGCGCACCTGCCCGCTGGCATGTACTTCCTCACCGTGGAAGATGGCCAAAACCGTCGGGTGGAGCGTTTCGTGGTGCTACGATAAAACGCAAAAATCTATTATTCTCAACTGTTTAAATTCTGATAGTCGGCGGTGCGTCACAAGGCGCACCGCCGTATTTTTTTACCAAAAGACCAGATTTTTTAATGAATTTTACCCCATGAAAACTATCTCCCCCTCCATCGGCATTGTACTCTCTGGCGGCGGCGTGCGCGGCGTTGCGCACCTCGGCTTGCTGCAGGTTTTGGAAGAAATTGGCATCGAACCCGTGGCATATTCCGGCACTAGCGCTGGGGCACTGGTCGGGGCGCTGCGAGCGGGCGGGCATTCGATTAGCACCATCCTGGATTTTTTCAAGAACACGTCCATTTTCAAAATGAGCCATTTCAGCAGGAGTAAGCCAGGCTTCATTGACTCGGACAAGTTCATCCCGATTTTGAAGGAACTGCTTCCCGATGACGATTTTTCAGCACTAAAAAAGAAGCTCTATGTGACGGCGACGGACATGGTGCGTGGCAGGCAACGGACATTTTCGCACGGACCGCTCATCCGCCCGGTGCTGGCTTCAGCGGCGTTCCCGGTGGTGTTCACCCCGGTGGAAATAGAGGGGCACCTCTACACCGACGGCGGGGCGCTGAACAACTTCCCAGTTGAGCCGCTCACGGGCGAGTGCGAACTGATTATCGGCTCGAACGTCCATCCGTTCAAAGACCTACAACCCGGCGACATCAAGAACACGCTGTCGGTGATGGAGCGCTTGTTCCATCTGAGCATCCACCACCATTCGGTGCAGAAGTACCACCTCTGCAATGTGGTGATTGCTCCGCAAGAACTGGCGGCATTCGCTACTTTTGACCGGTCGCATTTTGATGAAATGTTCGAGATTGGGTACAAGGCGGCCCATGAAAAACGGGCGGAAATTGAGGCGATGCTGCTGTAACACAAACTGGGAATCCGTGCTACTTGAGGGGATTTATGCCTTTTTTTTCGAGATACTCCCCGACGTTGAAGGACACACCATCCAGCACTTGGACGTCTTCGTTCCAATCGGACCAAAGCCATGATTTTTCGCCTTTTGCTGCCACAATGACTTTTTGAATACTGGACAAAATCCAGATGACTTTTTCTGCACCGAATTTGAACAACTCGTTGGTTTTCAAATTGATATACCCAGTTTCGCCGAGGTCTTCCACATCGGCTCGGATGTCCACTTCAAGGAAGATTTTGGCGGGAACATTGACATAATGGATGTCTACAAGGTCAGGTGTCAGAACGGCGGAATCGAAAATGCCGATGTCGGAGGCTGGGTTGTTGCGGTGGTCAATGTGGAGGCCGATTTCGTTGGAAAGAATCCAATATTTTTCGTCGTCCAGTTTGAAAAGCGTTTTCATCAGATAACTGACGATGATGGATTGAATCCGCTGGAGCCCATGATTTCTTCAATGGTTTTCGTTTTGTTCAGCACGTCACGGTAGCCCTTGCGATAGAAAACACGACCGGCCAAGGTTTCATAAACCAATTCCTTCGGCAGGGTTTTCGCTTCTTTTTTTGCTTTCGGCTTGGCGGCGACTGCTTCCATGACTTATTTTTCTCCAAACTTAAGACTAAACCAGATTTTTGCAAAACGGTTATTTTTCCAATATTCATCAAATCCACACCGATATGCGCATCATTTTACCATTTCTACTCCTCGCAAGCCTTTCGCTGCAAGCCCAAAACTTCGACAACGGCTTCAACTTCTACATGCCGCCCGGCGATAGTACGTCGCAGCGTTTCCTGCCCGAATTTCCAAAGGAACCCATCACTGATTTCGTGGGCATCAGCGCCGACGGCCACTTCGAGGCGGGGGGCGAACCGTTGCGGTTTTGGGGCGTAAACGTGGCTGCTGGGGCCTGTTTTCCGAAGAAAAACAAAGCACCGTGGATTGCCGCCCGGATGCGCAAAATGGGCATCAACCTTGTCCGTTTTACGGACATGGACACCCGCTGGGGCGGCGAAAATGCTTCTATTTTTTATGAAAACCCTACGACGACGCAGGTGCTCAATTTCTTCACACTGGACAAGCTGCACTATTTCGTGGCGCAACTGAAGCAGCAGGGGATTTACGCCAATATCAACCTCCATGTTTCCCGGGAATTTTTGGCGGGCGATGGGGTGCTTTATGCCGACAGTATCCAAGACGCTGGCAAGGCTGTCACCATTTTTGACCGCCAACTGATTGCGCTGCAAAAGCAATACGCCCAGCAATTGCTCACCCCCGTGAGCCTGTACACCGGGCTTTCACTCGCCAACGACCCCGCCGTGGCAATGGTCGAAATCACCAACGAAAACAGCCTTTACAGCTACTGGCGGGGCGACCGGCTCCAGCATTTTTCGCTCGGCGAAGGCCAACTCATGCAGCGCCATTGCGATACACTCGACCTGCGCTGGAACCAGTTTTTGCAGAGCAAATACGGCAGCCAAACCGCACTTTCCAGCGCTTGGAACAGCCTCGCCAGTTCGCCTGGTGCCAACCAACAGTTGCTCGACAACAATTTTGAAAACGGAAACCCCAACAACGACTGGCAGCTTGAAATCCATGACGCTGCCGCCGCGACGCTCGATGTGGTGCAGACCAACCCCTTCGAGGGGCAGGACTGTGCCCGAGTGAGCGTGACGAACGTGACGGGCACGGGCTGGCACATCCAGTTTAAACAGGAGAACCTGAGCGTACTGGCGGGCAAGACCTACACCGTCCGCTTCGCTGCACGGGCCGACCAGCCCGCTGCCATTTACGCCTACACCATGCGAAACCTCGACCCTTGGACCTGGTACGGCAGCACGTTGGCCAACTTGACAACGCAGTGGCAGGAGTACAGCTACACCTTCGTCGCCCCAGAAGACAATGTTGATTTCGTGCGTTTTGCCTTCAGTTTTGAAAACAACCTGGGCAATTTTTATTTCGATAAAATGAGCCTTTCGGACGCAGGCGCGGTTGGCACCTTGCCCGGTGAAAGCCTTGCCAGCGGCAATATCCGGCGCTTTGCTTACAGCGACCGTTTCGATTTTACGACTGCCCGGATCGCCGATATGACGGAGTTTTACTTGACGCTCCAACGCGATTATTTTAACGAAATGAAGAATTATATAAAGAACGAATTGGGGGCAAAAGCCAATATCGCAGGCTCGAATTCGCTGGGCGGGCCCTCCGATGTTTTTACCCACCAAGACATGGATTACGTGGACAATCACAGCAGTTGGGACTACCCCCAGTGGAGCTATGACGGCACGAACTGGGTCTGGCAAATCATGAACACGGCCATGGTGAAAAGTGATTGGTGGACGTCGCTGAATCAAATTTTCAGCGGCTTGGCCATGAAGGGCAAGCCATACACCATCAGCCAATACAATATGGCCTACCCCAATATTTATCAAATAGAAACAATGCCGTGGTTGGCGGCCTACGGGGCATTCCACGGTGTGGATGCCATAGTTATCGGCCAGTACAATGACGATTTTGATACTTGGGAAAAGGATATGCAAGAAGGTTTTTACAATATCCACCGTGATGCCACGCAGATGGCCCTGTTGCCGATGTACGCATACGCCTTCCGCCATGGGCTGATGGCTGAAGCAACCGACCATTTGGAAATAAACTACTCGAAGGACTATGTGATGAAGCAAATCCCGCTCGACGACTACTCGGGCCGCTGGGGCATGCACCTCCCGTACAATAGCCGCTTGGCACTGACTACGGACATTCGGGCAGGCTTTGATGGCATGGACGCACCCGATTTCAGCGTACTGCCCAATGGGCCTGGGCCGCAGGCTACAACGGCCACGGGCGAAACGAGCATTGATGCCGACAAGGGCATTTTGACGACGGTTGCTCCGCAATTTGTGAGCGTTTGTGGGTTTTTGAATGAAAACAGTCCACATGAGGCCAGGCCAATGAAGGTGGTTTCGGCCAATGATTTTGCGGTGGTCAGCTTGCTTTCGCTCACGGACTCGCCCATTGGCGAGTCAACCGAGAGTGTGCTCACGGTTTCGTCCCGCATTCAAAACACGAACACGATCTGGAACGGAAACAGCACCCAAAATGGGTTAGGGCAGCCGCCGACGGAGGTTTTGCCCATCCAACTGGCGCTGGAACTGACGCATGAAACCAAGAATTTTCTCCAAATTTTCAAGCTCTCGCCAACGGGAGAAGAGGAGAGTTATGCCGCTTATTTTGCCCCAGATTTCAAGTTCAATTTGAACCTTGACCAGCAGGACAGCCACACGCTCTGGTACGGTTTGGAGTTTTCCCTCGTAAATAACACGGAGGAGGTTTTGGCGGGGAACGCTTTGCGGCTTTCGCCAAACCCGGCCATGGGTGGGCGCAGCTTCGTGGAAGTTTCTTTGAAAAAAGCAAGTCCGCTCACGCTCCGGCTGCTCGATGTGCAGGGTCATTTGGTGAAGTTCATTTACCAAAACCAACAACCAGTGGTCGCGGTGCGAGAGGCAGTTGAAATTGGAGGGCTTGCACCGGGCATTTACTTTGTGGAATGCAAGGCTGGGGATTGGGTGAAAGTGGAGAAACTAGTGGTGGAGTGAGGCATCGCCCCTACAATGATTCTTGTAAAAATGGCTGGCCGGGGCAATCCAGCCAGCCATTTTTCATTTCCACGCCGGCCACTCGCCAATATTATGCAATGGGGCATTCACTTCCACCCGCTCCCCCGTTTTCGGATGGTCGAAACTAAGGCGGTGGGCATGCAGGTGAATCATCGAAATATCAGATTTCATGGGCTTTCCGCCGTATTTTTCATCGCCGAGCACGGGGCAGCCGATGGTGGACATTTGTACCCGAATCTGGTGGTAACGCCCCGTCAGCAGCTCGATTTCCGCTAGGCATCTTTCCCCTTTTTTTTGCAAAACCTTGTACCGCAGGCGGCATTCCTGCGATGCTTTGGTGTGTGGATTGACCACGGTTGCGCGCTTTTGCAGGTCGTCCCTTTTTATCCAATGCACCAGCTCGCCTTCGTCTTCGGGTGGGCAGTTTTCCAAGATTGCGAAGTAAAATTTGCCGACCGACCGCGCCTCAAATTGCGCAGCAAGTGACTTCACAGCGGCAGGAGTTTTCGCCATCAGGAGCACTCCGCTCACTGCCCGGTCGAGGCGGTGCGTCAGGCCGACGACGAGCTGTTTTTTCCAAGGGTAAGTTTTCCTGAAATAAGCGGCTACCTCACGCTCGGCGCTGGGGTTTCGGAAGCGGTCAGCGTCGGATTGCAGGCCAGCAGGCTTGTCAACGGCGAGGAGGTAATTGTCTTCGAAGAGAATCGGAAGCATTTAGAAGGTATGCGGTTTGAGGTATGAGGTCAGTGGCAGCTGCCATCTGGCTTCATAAATCTGACCAATTATTGTTGTTGATTGAACCACTGCTCGCAGTAGGCTTGGACGCTGTTTTCGAGCAATTGTTTGTAGTTGGAGGCCGTTTTGAAATTTTCAAAAGCATCTTGCCGCTCTTGGCGGATGCGTTTATAAACTTCAGAGTGTTCTTTTTTGAAGGTCGCAAAACTGAAAACAGCCTTTTCTTTTAGAGGCTGTGCAGCTTGCTTTTTCTCTGGGGTAAAAAGGTTGGCGCCCTCCCCTACCCTGCTCATTCGGCTGGCCTGGTTGGCCGTTTTTTTCTGGATGGAAAATGCAGGCTCCATGGTTTTCCCGATGGATTTTTCCGCTTCTAGCAGTTGGCGGAAGTCGGCGGCAGTGATGTCCTTTGCCCGCTCCCGGTTGATGCGCTCGTCGTCCTTGAGGCTTTTTTTGCGGGAAATGACCTGCTCCAGTAATTGGGCGTAGAGGTTTGGCTCTTCAAAACGGCGGTTTGTCACCCAGCCTGCGAATGCCTTCACCTTCTCCTTCGGGCCTTTCACGACGGTCTTTTTTTCAAAAAAAGCGAGCATAAACAAGACGAAATAGTCCTCGTAGCCCACCAGTTCGCTGCCCTTGATGATGGGCAGCACCTCGTCGAGGGCGAAGACCATGCTCACGCCATACTCGGTCAGGGTGTTGAAGGCTCGGCGCTGTGCCTCCGTCAAATACTCAATGCGCGATTGGAGGTCATTGGTAGGCTTGCTCGTTTTTTTCTTGACGGCTTCAATGGGCATCTCCTCCTCCGCAACCACCTCTGGGTTGAAGTCCGTTTTTTCGTTGATGACAATACGGAGGTCGGTGATGTTCCGCCCTTTTTTGATGAAATCGTACTCGATGCGGAGGTGCGTTTTTTCGTTGATTTCCTCACGGGCCACGTCGAGCACTTTGCGCCGGAAATTGCGGAAATCGGGGTATTTGTCCTGAATGCCCAGCCTCGATTTGAACTCCTTTATGCTGGCGGCAAAGACGTTGCGCCCGTGCCGGATGTTCTCAAAGTAATAGGCCTTGCACATCTGATATATGCGGATGCTAAAGCCGCTTTTCATCTTTGCCACTTCGAGGAACTCGAAACGAGTGAAGCGCTCTTTCAGTCCCAAAAGGAAAGGTTTCATTTGCGGAGAAAAACCGAATTCCACGCAGAGCACGCCGTGTTCATCGTATTTTGGCACGGCGCCTGCCACCCAATTGATGTGCCCGCGGAGGCGGTGGCCGTCCACGGTAAAATCGGTGGGGAAGGTGATTTTTTTGTCGGTGATACTGTCGAGCAGGTCGTCGAGGCGCTCGTAGAAGGAGCCGTGCTTCTTCGTCTCATCCGATTTGAGGATATACTCGATTTCCGACACCGGCACGAGATAGGTCTCGAAGTCGCTGTCCTCTGGGCGCAGCAAGGTGGCCATGTACAGGATGAGCTTCTGCTCGCGGGGCGTCAGCTTGTAACGGGCATGTTGAATGAACTGGTTGGCTATCGCCGCGACCTTCTTTGTCTTTTCCACTTGCATGGTGACTCAATTTCGGGGCAAAGTATTTTCTCGCGTGTACATTGCAAATGATTGGTGTACACTTTTTTTCAACATTTCCCACAGCAAGGACACATCAACGCAAAAAACTTGGCTTTCCGCCCAAAAACACTCCCCCGTCAGGTACACATGCTATGAAAAACGTAAACCTCGGCATGATGTATTTGCCAAGTATTCTTTGAATCTAGCCGCAAAACTTGCCGCTTTTCATTACAAAAACACCGACACACAGCAGGAACACCACAAAACCCCTGTAAATACTGGTGTTCCCAAACAAGGTACACATGAGCGAAACAAATTTCAGTAAGCTCCGTAACTGTTTCCCCACTTCGGGGACACATATCCCCACAAGGGGGACACTTGAAATGTAAAATCCGTTTTAAAATGTTGATAATCAGTATTTTGTGATTTTAAATGTTGTTTGCGGCTCAATACTAAAATGACAAAAATGCCCACATTGTGGACACGTCAAAAGATGATTGAACGCAAATCCTAGTATTTACCGCTCCGAAAGCACAGAATTTGCTGTAGAAACGGCATTTATCGGCCAAAATCGCCCACATCGGGTACACAACCCACTAAAAGTACCTGATATGCCCACATCTTTTACGCGAAAAGCCCACGAGATGGACACTTACCCCCCACTTACGTGACGCGGCAAGCCCACAACAACGACACGTTAAGCCCACGCTTGGTATTCTTATTGCCCCATTCGAGCACACATATTGCCCACTAGTTGTACACAAAAAATATTACAAATCATTGATAATCAATTAGATAGCTACTCACTAATTATAAAAAAAGAAAACAATAATTTTTTAAAAAGAACCCTTTATAAAGGAGTAAGGGTGAGTTTTTTTTATTTTTTTAGATTTTGCAAGACGAAGCGCGACAATTTTACTGGGGCTTGATGTGTACCCGATGTGGCAAGTGTTCATGATGTGGGATTGGGTTTAAGGAGCTGACTCGCAATATTTCAACTCGTTTAAAAAGCACAAGTTTTTTATCGTTGCTTCAAAAAAGACTTGAATGAATTGGCTACCATTAACACAACCCGTTTTGGGTAAAAGGCGAACAAGAAGTATTGCTTTCATGCCACTACAAGGGCTAGTCAAATTGTATATTTCGTTAAAACACGATTTCGTTATTTACTTTTTTCTTTAAAACATGCTCCCCTCCCCTTTTCAGTTTAAGCCTAGTGCCTTAGCTTTGCGGCGTCAATAATGCTTGGCGTTAAATCTTTATTTCGTTATTTCTTCATCAAAACAGACACATGGCACTAGTCATCGGAGTAATCTCACAAAAAGGAGGCGTAGGCAAATCAACCGTGGCCCGCCTCACCGCCTGCAACTACGCCGTCAACGAATGGGCGGTCAAAATAGCGGACATGGACCTATCTCAGGGCACTGCCACCAATTGGAACCGCCGCCGGATGCAAAATGAAATAACCCCGATGGTGGCCGTCGAGCAGTTCGTCAATGTGAGCGATGCGCTCAAGCACGGCGACCGCTATGATCTCATCGTTTTTGATGGTGCGCCCCACTCTACCAGCAAGACACTCGACATCGCCAAGGCCAGTGACCTCGTCGTGCTGCCCACTGGCGTCTCCCTCGACGACCTGGAGCCAACCATCAAACTGGCACATGAACTCAAGAAGAACGGCGTACCTTCCAAGAAAATATCCATCGCCCTATCCCGTATCGGCAACAGTGAGGCAGAACTAGCCGAAGGCATGGAATATGTCCGTGCCAGTGGCTATCACTTGCTTGACGGCGTACTTTTCGAGAAGACCGCTGTGCGTCGCGCCAGCGACGAAGGTAAATGCGCTACGGAGACTGGCTTCAAAACCATCAACGAAAAGGCAGATGTGTTGGTGCAGGCCATTGTGAACCGGGTTGGCGAAGTAAAGTAGATTTCGTTAAAGCACTAAATCGTTATTTCGTTAAAGCAAGTTCCCAGTCACAAAGGAAACCATTATGCTTGGAAAAGCTGGTCAATAGTTTTCAGCGCTATGACCAAAAATGAACAAATCACTCCAACACTTGATTCAAATATTATCTAATGTCTCATTCGTAGCGGTAGAATTCGTTAAATCGTTATTTCGCTACGTTTATGGCTTTATCTGAGCCATCTTGGATGCGCTATTTGTCACAGACTAGAATTGTAGATTGCGTTAAATCGTTATTTCGTTATCTGTATGGGTTTGCCAATCTCTTTTTGCTTCTCAGTATAGCTGCCAACGAAAGGTGTAGAATTCGTTAAATCGTTTTTTCGTTACTTTCTTATCCTTGCCAGTGTCCATTTTGCTTCTCAGTATTTCCACTATAAAGAATTGTAGAATTCGTCAATTCGTTCATTTTTATTGAAATGGCTACAAGCCATCACAAGTGAACAACGTTGAGTTTTCCTAAACAGACTCTAAAGCCTGCATTCAGGATAGAAATCGTTAAATCGTTATTTCATTATCGCTAAGACCTGGATAAAAACCAATTCGGCAGACCAAGGTGCTGGCCACTTTATGGAAAAGTTGATAGGAGGGGGGATTTCAAACCCCCTAAAGTCATAAAATATTACTCAGCTTATATTTTCCCCCAAAGGAAAATTTAAAACAGAAATCGTTAAATCGTTATTTCTTTAAGTTTGCGCAAAGTTTTCTGCTATTCTCATCAATAAAAATTCATCAATCTAAACCACCATGGCAAAAATAAGCAAGCCAACCACCAACCGCAAAGGCGCACCACCACCAGAGTTCGAAGCACCGACCAACCTCAGCCGCAGCTCTGACCAAGACCTCCGGCCACTCAATTTCAAAGTCCCAGCCGCGTTCAAGCGCGAATTCAAGGCGTATGCCAACGAAATGGACATGAGCATGGTCAGTTTGCTCATGACCTGCTTTGAGCAATACAAAAATTCAAGGTAACGATTTACTTATTTCGTTAAAAAACGTTTTCGTTATTTCGTTTTAACGTTAAATATTTCATGTTTTTACGTTGGTTTTTGGTAAAACGCTGTAAATGAAGGTGGGGTAGGGGAGTGCGGATTTGATTTCTGGTCGTTTTCCGGTACTCTAACGACATCAACCGGGTGCGAATTAGCACTGGCTGCATCCGGCTAAAATCTGCGCTTATATTCGCTGAAAACCTGGCAAGCATTTTTTTAAAACCCAACTACGTTTAACGAAAGAAAGAATTAACGCCTTCGTTTTATCGTTATTTCTTTCTTTCGTTATCAAAAATGGATTAGCCAAAGCGTTTATTCCTGAAAACATTTCGTTAATTCGCTAAAAAAATTATCATGGAAAACAAGCAGAATCATTTCCTTGGCTTGCGCACAGTAGGTTATGCGGTCAACGAACTGGAGAAAGCACGCGACTGGTACACCGATGTGCTGGGTTTCCCACCCTATTTCGA
>JBGSWN010000025.1:0-2182 GCA_041752395.1 Saprospiraceae bacterium
GGGGACGAGCGCCAGCGGCACCAATTTCACCGAAACCGAAAGTGCCAGCGCCGCCCCGGCCAGCAAGTGTTTTTTGCCGATGGCAAAATGAATCGCCACCACGAGGAAGAACACCATCAATGCCTCGAAGTGCAGGTTGCCTGCCAGTTCCACGATGACCAAGGGGTTCAAGGAGTAGTAGAGGATGTTGCTGGTTGGCTTGCCGAGCGCCTTGAGTACCCGGATGCCAATGAGCGCTGTCCCGAGGTTTGCAAAGATGATAAACAGTCGCATCAGCACGACGTTTGCCAGCAAGCTGTTGGGGGAAAGCCAAGCAGGCAATACAAAAAACAGCTCGTTGAAAGGCGGGTAGCAGGTGTAGTTGCTTTTTTGCAGGGTGTTCAGGTTCACGAAAAGTGAGTCCGCCAAAGGTATCGCTGGTGCGGCGGTACCGTAAATTTCGGGTGGCAAGGTGCCGTAGGGACTGAACCCGTTGGCGGCGAGCTGCCCGTCCCAGATGAAGCGGAAATAGTCGTCGGAGAGGTTGGGCAGGTGAAAGAGCAGCACCAACTGGAGCGCCACCGAGCAGCCAATCCCGAAGCGCAGCGTACCTGCCGCCTTGATTTGCCTTACTGACAGCAGGAAGAGGACGAACAGCCCGGCGTACAACGCCAGCAGGGTGGGGAAGTGGCTGCGCCCTGTTTGACCCAAAGCGAAATAGCCTGCCGCGGAGAAGGCGAAAGTGGCAATAAGCGGGAATTTATCTTGGGTGATTTTCAATCTCACTTGTTGAAGGATATTGAGCGGTTATGGGTTCCGGTAATTTAAAGTACGCCAAATGGCGTACTTTAAATGGCGTTCATTGGCGGAACTTCCCCAAATACTTCTTTGTATTGTGCAAGCTCTTCGCTTTCAAGTAGCCCAGGGGCAATGGAGGGTAGAATCTCAATGTGCAAATCTTCATAAGGAAAAAGAGAAGCTATTTTTTTGTTTGACTTATACCGGAGGCCACCTTTATGCGAAGCACTATTGTATTCGGGGGCAATTGATTTTTTCAGGTTGATAACCCGGTCAAGAAAAGAAGTTGCTTTTCCAATGTAAAGAATCCCGTTTGGGTCAGTTCCAAGGGATCTGTTGACAGGAGTGCGCTGTCCATTTTTCATGGAAAATAGCTTGTAAACACCCCCGGGTTCATGAACAGTTTCATGAATTTTTTGCCAAAATTTAGCATCTGAAATTCTGAAAATAAGAGGGTTTACTGGATTTCTCATCGAATTGATATTTTGACAACGAAGATATTTAAAGCCGTTGCAGTAATCTTTAGTTTTGTCAAAGACAGCTATGACTGGCTCGAAAGTTAATCTGTTCACTTCCACATCAGCCTAAAAATCGTCGCCAAAATCTTGTACCCCGCCCCAATAGTCCCTTTCACGGTGCCAGATACCTTCGAGAACCCAATTCGTTGGCGGTAGTTGACGGGCACTTCGCAGCATTTCATGCCCATTTTGGCGGCTTTCACCTGCATCTCCACCGTCCAGCCGTAGGTCATTTCCGACATGCCGAGTGCCAGCAGCATGTCGAAGCGGATGGCACGGAATGGCCCCAAGTCGGTATAGCTGACGCCGTAAAACCACCGCATCAGCGTGGTGGCCAGCCAATTGCCGAAGACCTGCTGCGGGGTCATCGAGCCGCTTTCCCGGTCGCCGAGCGCCCGTGAGCCGATGACCATGTCGAAGCCGTCTTCCAGAATCGGGCGCAGCACGGCTGTCATTTCCGCTGGGTAGTCGGAGTGGTCGGCGTCCAAAAAGACGACAATATCGGGCGGGTTGGGCTTCGCCCGGAAATATTCGATGGCCTTGGTGCAGGCCCACCCGTAGCCCTGCCTTTTTTCTGAAAGTGCCGTCGCGCCGCTTTTTGCAGCGACGATGGCGGTGTTGTCCGTCGAGTTGTTGTCCACCACCACGATTTCGCTGACGAGGTGCTTGGGTATTTCCGCCACCACCAGCCCTACGGCTTTTTCTTCGTTGAAAGCGGGGATGATAACGCTGATGCTTGGTTTTGACATTAGAGTTGTTTCTGTATGAAAATCAATTAGTTGTGTGAATTTGGCTAAAATTCCAAAGCCCGGCACATAATCCAATTATTTCGTCATACATCGTTATATCGTGAATCCTTAAACGGTCACTTAGTATCCTGAATCTCT
>JBGSWN010000026.1:0-7910 GCA_041752395.1 Saprospiraceae bacterium
ATGGCGAGCCGGGCTTTCAGTTCCGTGTTGACCTTCTGGCTGAACTCGCTCATATAATATTCCAGCCACAGTTTGATGTCGTCCGACGACTCTAGTTCCAAATTGGTGAGGTTGTGGTGGATAATGAAAACTTTGTCACCATGCGTGCTTTCCTGAAACACAAACTGCTGGCCATCGTGCGAGCATTTGAAGATGTTGTCGTTGTAAATCTCGTACAGTCTGCTCTTGCCCTTGCCTGACTCCCGCAGGTCTTTGCGCCGGGGCAAGTTCATCTCCTTCCAGACGAACAGGTTTTTGTCAATGGCGGCGTTGCTTTCGCAAAGCTCGGTCGTCCCAAAAAGTTCAAACCTTTTCACCAAGCTCTGCGGCAGTGCCGGGCTTTTTTCATGGACAAAAAAGAAGACGGGGCCTTCCGATTTTTTCTCCGCCAATTGCTCCAAAAACTCATGGTACTCGTCCAATTCGTCGCTTCGGTCGCAGCGGTGAAGCACAGAATCGGGTATCTCCTTGCTTTGCAAATCGAGGGGGTCGGGCAGGCGGGGTGGGGCGGCGAAATCCGGCTTTGGCCAATCGGCCCAACGCTGCTTTTTGAAGTCATCGCTGGCCGATAGTTCGTAGAGGGTTTCGTCGGGTTTTTCCTCGAACAAATCAATGCCCCGGTTCATCGTTTCCTTGATTTTCGGGTCAAAACCTTTATCGTTGAAATGGGTTTGTCGCTCCTCCAAGGCAGCGTTGGCAATCTTGAAAGCGGCTTCCAGCGTGTTATTTTCCTTGAAAAAAGCAGCATAAAACACCTTGGCGAAGAGGTTGCCCAGTGCATCGTTCAGCGGCATATTGGTGTAAATAACGGCTGGGACACCCACGCTTTTGAACGCCTCCACCTGTTTTGCCGTCGAGCAGCCATTCAGGAAAACCAGTTGAACGGGATGGATGGCCTTGATGATTTTGGCGAAGCCGCCGACATTGGCCAGGTAGGCCGACTCGTATTGCGCTTCCTTGAAGTTGAATTGGAGCGCCTTGTCAATGGCATGGCCCGCAAAATGAAAGACCTGAAAGCAGCTTTCGGTCGTATTGCTGAACTTCTGCGTGACCGTCTCCAAATTGATTTTGTGGATGAGCTGGCACTTCCATTCGGGCAGGCTGTTCACTATCGTGTTGAGTTCGTTCGCCTCAAAAAAGACCTGGTACAGCGGGTTGTCCTTGTCGAATGAAGATGCTATGAAAACGGTGCGAAGCATTGACGGTTTTACGGATTACGGTGGACGGCAGACGGTGGATGGTTGTTCACTATCTGTCGTCTAAAGTCTATTGTCTAAAGTCTTATTTAAACATTGCTCATTGCTTGGACATTGATTGCAGGGCTGGGGTTCAGCGCCGCCAGTTTATCCTTGATGCGCTGCAAATCCTCCTTGTTTTTGCCGAGCATGGAAAGCGACGGCTCCAGCTTCGCAAAATCACTGGCCGATAGCCGGGCGCTGGGGTTCACGCCCATTTCCCAGAGGAAGTCCACCCAAGCGATAAGTTCGGCAGTGGCGGGGCTTCGCCGCAGGCCCGAATTGCGGAGGTCGAGGAAAAAATCCACGGCGGAACTGACCATTTCCGTATGCTTTTCGGCGTCGTAAAGCCCTTTTGCCGCCAAAATTTCGAGCAACGTTTTGGGTTCCTTCGGAAACGGGATGTGGTAAAATGCACAGCGCCGCAGGAAGGCGTCGGGCAGATTTTTCTCCGAATTGGAGGTGATGATGAGCAGCGGTTTTCGCACCTTTCGCTCCGTGCGGGGCTTGTCCCGTTCAGTTTTTTCGGCAAAATAGATGAAGCCCTGTTCGTCCATGGCGGGCTTGCCTTCGATGCCAAGCCCGGCCAGTGAAGGCATTTCGTCCCATTTGGCAGTTTTCAGGTCGTCGCTCGTCGCTTCGTCAATGCGGAAGCCCAGTTTTTCAAACTCGAACAGGAGGTCGTTGGGGAAATCCCGTGGCGCCTTGTCAATCTCGTCCACCAGCACCACATGCCGTTTGCCGTGCGCCGCCGCCATGATGGCCTGCCCCAGCGCCTCGAACTGGATATAGTTCATCACGTTGTCGGCCTTGTCCTCCTTCTTCGCTTTTTCGTCTTCGAGGTGTTGATGCCGGTGGTTGTCCCGGAAGTGGCGAATTGCGTCGTAGCGGTACAGCAAATCCTTGGCTGACGAGGTGGTTTTCACGTTGAAACGCAACACATCGGGGGCGATTTCAAAATCTTTTTGGTAGGCTTCAGCCTGGGCAATCCAGTAGGCAAGTTCGGTTTTGCCAGTGCCCGGCTCGCCGGTGAGGAACAGCGGAAGCTCCATTTTGATGGCCATTTCTACGGCTGCGATGAGGTTGGGGTCGGGGATGTAGTTCGATTTTGACATATCTGGATTTGTTGTGCTTCGCAAATGAATGGAAACTTCGTCATAAAACATAATGCCGCTTGGCCGAAAGGCTTTATCGGAACATGTTCATCAATGCTTTGCTATTTTCGCCCCATGCATGATTTTACTTGGCAAGGGCTAATTTTTACGGCATGGGGAATTGCCTCCCTCCTGCTGGCGCTTGCCTACGCTTTTATCGTCGAAAAATACCGGTCAGGGTGGCGCAAACTGCCCGATTGGGTTCCCCCTCCCAGTTTTTTTCCTTCGGTAAAAATCAGCGTCATCCTCCCCGCCCGCAACGAAGCGGCAAACCTCCCGGCTTGCCTCTCCTCCATTGCGGAGCAAAGCTACCCCGCCTCGCTGTTAGAGGTCATCGTTTTGGACGACCATTCCGAAGATGGGACTTTTTTGCTGGCGCAAAATTTCACCCAAAACCATCCGAATTTCAAGGCGTTCCGCTTGGCGGATTTCAAGGTTACCTCCAAGAAAAAAGCCATCGAAACGGGGGTCTCGCTCGCCACTGGTGAACTCATCGTCTGCACCGACGCAGACTGCATTTTGCCACTGGATTGGCTCCGGCTCATGGCCGCATTTTATGAGGAAAAACAGGCCAAGTTCATCGCTGCCCCCGTCAATTTTTACGAAGAAAAAAATTGGCTGGAACGCTTCCAATCGCTCGACTTCTTGGGTATGATGGGCGTCACGGGGGCGGGCTTCCAATCAGGCAGCGGCCTGCTCTGCAACGGCGCAAACCTCGCCTATCCAAAGGCCATTTTTCAGGAAGTCGGCGGCTTCGAGGGCATAGACGGACTGGCCAGCGGCGACGATATGTTGCTGCTGCACAAAGTGGCCAAGCACTATCCCGACAAGGTTTTTTTCCTAAAAATCCGAGCAGCTACCGTACTGACGGCGGCGCAGCCCGACCTTCGTTCGTTCATCTCGCAGCGGCTCCGTTGGGCCTCAAAATCAAGGAGTTATACCGATAGGCGGATCACCTTGCGGCTGGCGGTGGTGTTCCTGCTGTGCTGGGCCATTTTACTCAACCTAGCCTTGGCAGCTTGGGTGTTTTGGCCGTTCGCACTGCTGGCATTGTGCCTTTTTTTGATAAAAATGGTGGTGGATTTTCGCTTTCTTGGCGAGCTGTGCCGCTACTTTGGGCGGCAGGATTTGATGCGGCGCTACCTGTTGTCGCAACTTCAGCACATTGCCTACATCATCGGCATCGGCAGCTTGGCCAACCTAGTCAGGCGCTACGACTGGAAAGGGCGGCGGCAGCGCTAAGAGCTTGTTTGGGATTTGGTCACTTGGCTCAAAACGGCTCTTTTTCGCCACTTTTCCACCTTTTTTCAGTCACCCCGACCTTGGTCGGGGCCGTTATTCTTCTTCAAAAAGCTGAAAAATTGACGAAAAAATTCTCGTTTTTAGCTCAAGCACCAAATCCCAAACAAGCTCTAAACTTTTGATTTTTGACGCCTAACGCCTTCGATGACGACTTTGCGCATTTTGGAAGCTTCTGGGCTGAATTCAGATTGGCGGCGGTCTGACATTTTCACCTGAACCTTTTCACCCTGCCCCTCCATGATTTTCATGCTGCTGGAAATGACGAGCTGGCCATTGTCAAAATATTGCTTGAGTTCACCGTTGTTCCAAACCTTCAGTTGATTGACCACACTGCTGATCCGTCGAGCAATGAGCAGGCGGTTGTAATCAGTAGAAGCCAACGGGCTTGCCTCGCCTACCGTTAATACTTCCAGTTCATAGCCATTTTTCAAATAGGTATCCAATTGCTTGCAGAGCCTATCGAGCCTGGCAACGTTGGATTGCATCTCTTCCTCGAAAAAATAACGCATCTGCTCGCCAGCTTCCTCGGCTTCCTCCGCAGGCAGCCCTTCGGTGTATTTCTCGAAGAAATCCTGCTTCCTGGCCATGTAATTCTCAAAAGTCTGGGCATAGGTAAGCTTCGTCTTCACATCCGAAGGGTTCACCCATTTGGGTTCATTGTTGTCAAAGTACAAAGCCAACGGCGCCTCGGTGAATGGCGACAGGTAAACGCTCAAATGCGCATCTGGGGTTGGGGCAAAACGGTATTCGGCATTGGGCCGCACGTAGGTGGTGACGAAGCCGGGCTTCATCGCCACCAGTGAAATAACATCCCCCACCCCGACTTGAAAAGAGTGCTCGTATTCAGATTCCTTGTTGCTGACGAAAGCTTTTTCACCAATTCCCTCTTTACCCAACTGAAGGGTCACGCCACCCAGCGGCAGGCTGTCTATGGCGTTGTAGGTGCGCACCAGCAGCCTAGCTTTGGGTCTCAGAAAAATCGGCTGTCGCAATTTTTCAGAAACGTCCATTTGATTGGTATTGAACTCCAAAGTATCGGAGAGGTAGCCAATTGCAGAGGCCACCAGCCGGTACGATTTTTCATTTTCCAATAAAAACTTCATTTCTGACCCTTCGATTGTGCCAGGCAGCCCAGCAGTATTTGCAGCAACTGGGTAAATCTGGAGTTTGTAGCCCATGATGGTCGTGCTGTCCGAGCTATCAAAAACCTTCGCAATAAATTCGGTTTGAATCTTTGCTTCGTAAATATCATACCCCACACAGCCAGTAGAATCTGCACCAATGCAGCCGGGGCGGTTGGAAGCAAAATAAGCCATTCCAGAGCCTGTGTGCCAGGTAAAATAGAGGTCATCGTACTGGCTGTTGAAGGGTTTTTCCAATTTTTCCGGCACCGACCATTGGCTTTTCCCCCTACCTGACCAAGTGTTTGCCGATTTGAAAATATCGAAGCCAGACTCGCTCTTACCTGAATTCGAGCTATAATAAAGGACCTGGTTGGGCTGGTGAAAAAATGGCGTCACCTCATCCGCAGCCGTGTTGAAAGGTAGCGGGAATGGCTTTCCAAAAGTGCCGTTTCGCTCGATAGGGCTGCACCAGATGTCGAAGCCACCCATGCCGCCGGGCCGGTTGGTTGAAAAATAAAGCACATCTTGGCGCAGGGCTCGATTGTAGCCAACACTGGGCTGGGTAGTGGTGTAGCCTTCGAGGTTGATGAATTTTGGAAGCCGTTTTAAAGGCAGCCAGTGCCCTTCGTAGGCCCGCTCACGGGTAATGATTTCGCAGGTTTGCTCCCCTTTTTTGTTCTTTTCACAAATGGTGTAAAAAACACGCTGACCGTCTGCCGTAAAGGCAAGGTTTGAGGTCTCAGCACCTACAATTTTTGAATTTTCCTGCCAAGGTGTTGCGACACCAGAATTTACAGCGGAATAAATTTGGGTAACAGGTGGAGCGCCTTTCTCCCCTAAAAATGCGGATGAAAAATAAAGCCTATCACCGTACCTGTAGGGTGCAAAATCTGAAAAAGCGGTATTGATATTGGAATCCAGCCTGATAGCTTTCGATACAAAGGGGACACCGGAGCCATCAATTTCTTTCGAGGAAAAAAACTGTTTGGGGTTCGTTTGTGCTAACTCAACGGTGGGAGACGGTTCTTTCTGGCCTAGTTGCTTCGGCAGCGTGCAGTTTGACAGCAACAACAATAACAATAACAATATTAGTGGGATAAGTCTGAAACTCATTGGCTGATTTTTGTCTTAACATTCTTCAAAAAAATACCGCAGGGATGTAGGTGCAAATTCCATTATGAATAGGTAACTTAAGAAGTTAACCCATTAAAAACTGGGGTTTAAGCAGGCAAGTAAGATTAAAGGGCGAGAGACCAAACTTTCATGATTATGCAAATTTCTGTTTTTACATCCATATATTTCACTTGTCCGTTGCATTTTTTAATCCATCATACTATCCGGAAAGATTGAATCAAAATCCCGTAACAGGTTCTATTACTTCTATGTTCACTCAAAACGCCCAAATGCCAGCGACAACCTATCGGGCATTTCGCCCTTCGAAGCCTGCAAGTAGTCATTGTACGAACAGGGAATTAGGCGGTGGCGCTGATGCTTTTTCTTCGTTTTTATCGGCACCTGAATCCACCAGCGGCCCGTTCGGTTGCTCTTCCAGAAAGTGAACGGGGCCTCACTGCCTTTGAAGTCCACGAGGTATTCCGTCAGGCCGTCCATCGAAGCTGGAAAGTCGCCCTTGCGGTTGGCGAAGCCATCGAAAAAATACCAGACCATTTGCGCCAGCACCTGCGCCGAGCGGCCGTATTCGTCGAGGTCGGGCTCGTAGCCATAAAAACCCACGGAAATCAATTTATCGTTCATGCCAGCGTAGCGACTGAGTTGGCAAACCTCCTCGCAGGTGAAGCCGCTCGGCGAGGGGTGCAGCACGCCTGGTGCTTCTGCGCTTTTTAGGGCAGCCAAGTTAAAACAAGCCATGTCGGCGTCCCGCATCACCGGCTCAATTTCGGGCATGTTGGCTTTGGCTTTTCCAAGGCGAACGGTGTCAGCGCTGATGTTTTCCAGTTCCTGAAACGTCTCGTCGTCCACGAAATGAGACTGGCAGCCCACGACGCCGAAGTGGAAGGGCTTGTTCTTGCCGTTCATCACAGGGTTGAGGTAGTGGCCGTCCAACTCGCCGAGACGGGGATGAAATGGCACCCGCTCGTCCACCGCCACGATGCTGACCGAAGGCTGGCTGGCGTAATGCGCCTTGTACTGCGCCTGTGCCAGTTTCGGCAAATTACCAATGATTACTGGGCAAATCTTGCTGTCCATCAGCTCTTGCAACAGCGGCAGAATAAAGGAAGTATCGGCCTTGCGGACATTTCCGAGGTCGGCAGCCACCAATTTACCGAAGGGAAAACTCATCCGGTACAGTGACCTGCGCACCGCATCCGCCACCTCGTCGCCGATGCCGATGATGGCAATTTTCACGTCCTGCAAAGCGGGCATTTCCGCCTCGAAGCGCTTTATTTTTTCACCAAAACTCACCGTGTCGAGCGGTGCTTCGGCGATTTCATGGATGTTGATGGGGCGTAGCCAATTGTCGAGCATAAGAAATGGGTTTCTGGTTTTGGGTTTCTGGTTTCAGGGTCGTCAAAGCCACAAAGGTAGCCAACCCCCTGAAACCTGAAACAAATGAAACCTTAAACCTTGGTCAAGAGCCATTCCCGCTCCGCCAGGGCCTTGCAGTCGTTTATTTCGCTTCGCAATTTTTCCCTTGCCGACCTGTTCTGGACAGGCGTTTGCAGCAGTTTTTTCGTGAAACGGATGAGGTTCAGGTAGTGTTGGCGCAAGTAGCCCACATCCCGACGGCGGCGAAGAAAGATGGTAAAACTATCGAGCAGCGAGTCCAGCGCCGACACCTCGCCGAGGTCGAAATAGATGCGCAGCAACATCCGGCGGGCATCGAGGTTGTGCAGCACATCGTCGAATTCGGCTTGGGTGAGCAGCTCCAGCGCCCGCCCGTAGTCCGGCTTGCGGAAGTAGAGCGAAGCAAGGTTGAAGAGGTAGGCACCTTCCCGGTGGCGAGGCTCCAGCAGGTCTTTGTATTTCGTCAAAAAAGCCTCCACCCAGTCGAACGCTTTGAGGCCCAGCCCGGCGTTGGCGATGTTGTTGTAGGT
>JBGSWN010000027.1:0-19705 GCA_041752395.1 Saprospiraceae bacterium
CGCAGCAGCGAGCTGAATTACCTGGAGGAACAGCGCACTCGCTCGTTGGGGCGGTACGTGATGCTGACGTTTGCTTATTCGATTCAGGGGTTTGCGAAAGAAGGTGGGATTACGATTGATGTGCGGGGGCCGGAGGATTGAGAGGTATGATTTTAAATTTACGATTGGAGGCATGGCCCTTCAGTCATTAACTGTGAATTTACAAGAAAATCGTGGCTAAATGTCAGCTGGGGCATACTTGCCACAATTGGGCTATCTTCTCAAACTGAATGGTTTATTTGTTTTGGTCAAATTCAACATAAAAATTTTTTGGACTTGCATATGGCATGTCGTAAATGTATTTGCCATCAGTTACAGACGCGACCTTGCCCTTGAAATGTTTTTTACTCATTGATTTTATTTGTTTAATCCAAAATTCATTATCAATATGATACTCATTTTTGAAATCCTCTGTAAATGACCATGTTAGGTAATTTCTAAACAAAAGTGGAGATTCATCTCTGCGATATATTTTAGTTTTGACTTGCGTTGTTTTGTTTGGTTTATCATTACGATTTACATCCTCAACAATTGCTCCTTTCATGTTAAAAGGTTTGTATGCAAGACGGTAAGTATTTTTTACGAATCTCGATTTTGGTGGAATGAATGTAATTCTTTCTTCTTTGCTAACAACTGTAACGCCTTCAAATACGCCAACGCCCAAGGATGCTGATTTAAATGGTGAATACAAAGTTTTAACTGGCGCATCATTTAGGCTCAAATTCGCAGACTGTCCTTTTGTGACTCTTGTTTCTTTATCCTCCCAATATGTTAATCTTGCACCATTATAAATAAATGCAGATTTGTACCAATCAACATAAATCGGCTTGTCAGAATTGTTATAAATGATAAACGACATGAGTCCATTTTCAACCCAAAAAGAGTATATGATTTCAATTCCATTTTCTTTAAAAAGATGGAAATTGGTGTCTCCATTTGTTGATTCACATTGAGTTTCAATAACTTGGTCTCGCATGTTGCAGCTTTGAAAAAATATTAATACTACAATAATTAGGATTGTATTTTTCATTGAAATTGATTGAAAGTCACATTTGAAAGCGGCGAAGTTATCAACCAAAATTGAAAAGTCAAGCAGAAACCCAAGATTTCTGATTGACTCGCAAATCCGAAATCAGATGCCTTTCTCAAAGGCCACTACCTCCACCCACATTTCCCGCTGGCTGGGGATGATGTCGAGCAGGATGTTGTAGCTCACATACTTGGACAAATAAAGCTCAAAAACAGGCGATAATGAGCCAAAAAGAATAGCAATTTGAGCTTAAAACACTTCAAATCTTGAATAACTGGAGCTAGTTGCTGCCCAATAAATTGGGCGACCACAATCTACCCAATCAAAAAAATCGCTGGCCGCTTGCCCAATTCCGGCAGTGGCTTTTTTCGCCATTCGGCTATGGTTTTGGTTTGAATAAACTCGGTGGACAGTGTCAGGTCAGCGGCGATGCAAAATCGGGTATTTGCTTGAAGCACTTTCGCCGCCTGCTCGATGACGGCTTTGTTGCGGTAAGGCGTTTCAATAAAAATCTGCGTTTGGCGGTGTTTATGGGCCAGTAGTTCAAGGCGCTTGAGGTCCTCGGCGAGTGCTTTTTGAGAAAGGTAACCTTGAAAGGCAAACGACTGCCCGTTCATCCCGCTCGCCATCAGCGCCAGCAGGATGGAGGATGGGCCAACCAGCGGCACGACTTCCACGCCACGTCGATGGGCCATTTCCACCAGCTTCGCTCCAGGGTCGGCAACGCCGGGGCAACCCGCCTCGCTCAGGATGCCGAGGTCGTGGCCTTCCAGCACAGGGAGCAGCAGGTTTTCCAGCTCCGCAATGGGTGTGTGTTCGTTCAGTTCTTCAATTTGGTACTCCGAAATGGGCTTCGGCGGGTTAGTGGCTTTGATGAAATGGCGAGTCGTTTTCGCCCGCTCGGCCCCCAAATAGGTCAATCGGTGCAGGGTTTCCACCCCGTAGCTGGGGATGGTTTGCAGCGCATCATCGCCGAGTGGACAGGGGATGAGGTAGAGTTTGCCGGATTTTGTCATTGATTAGACGTCATTGGTCATTTGTCATTGCGGCAAAGGTAGTTGTTGACTGCCAACTGCCATCCCGAGAAATCGGGACATGACCTGTCGAACTACCAAACTAAATTTTTCCAATCAGTAGCTGTATTTCCAATTAAAATAACTTACTTTTGCGCTCCTTTTCGGAAAGCCTTTGCGTGACGGGCGTAGTTTTCTTGCTAACAGCTTGAAAATCAACGTTTGGGACGAGTGGATTCCGATTCATTAATACTTCAAAACAGTATGCGAAATTACGAAGTAACTTTCATCGTAGATCCAGTTCTGTCGGGCGATGAAATCAAGGCGACAGCTCAGAAATATGTCGATCAACTCCAGGGTGCTGGGGCCAGTATCGTCAATGTGGATGAGATGGGTTTGCGCCAGTTGGCTTACGAAATCAACAAGCGCCACTCTGGGTACTACTACTGTGTGGAATTCCAGTCGGAAACCACTGCGTACCTTGCCACGCTTGAACTCAACATGCGCCGTGACGAACGTCTCCTGCGCTTCTTGAACATTGCCCTCGACAAGTACGGCGTTAAGTACAACGCAGACAAACGTGCGGGTGTCATCGGCAAAACCAAGAAGAAGACCAAGGGTGGTGCCGACATGAACACGCCATCTGGTGCGCCAACAGCGATTGCCCCAAAGGCAAAAATCGCCAAAGCGCAACCACCACAACCAGACAACCTGAAGCGCATCGAGGGCATCGGCCCGAAAATCGCTGAGGTGCTGAAAGCTGCCAATATTGATACCTTCGGCAAACTTGCTGCCATGACGCCGGACCAAATCAAGGACCTGCTCAATGCTGCCGGTGACCGTTTCAGCTTCCAAGACCCTGCTACTTGGCCCGCCCAGTCAGAACTGGCTGCGCAGGGCGAATGGGACAAGCTCAAGAAATGGCAGGATGAACTGAAGGGTGGCAAAATTGTACTTGTTGACGCCGATGGTGATGCTATCGAAAACACTCCCGCAGCTAATGCCGCTGCTGTGGCTGCCGTAACGGTTGCTGCAGCTGCTGCAGTTGCAAATGGCGAAGAGGAATAAGATTCATCTAGCAACGTTCAACACCAAATTTTTTAACAAAAAAATTCAAAAATCATGGCTGCATCAAGAGACGATATTAAGTTTCTAAGCAATCCGAACATCGGCCAGCAACGCAAGAAATATTGCCGCTTCCGCAAGTTCGGCATCAAATATATTGATTACAAGGACGCTGATTTTCTGCTGCAATTTGTCAATGACCAAGGTAAAGTGCTTCCTCGCCGTATCACTGGCAACTCTCTGAAGTACCAGCGCCGGGTGGCTACCGCTGTGAAGCGTGCCCGTCACCTCGCTATGATGCCTTACTTGACCGACTTGCTGAAATAATTTTAGTGATTGGTGATGAGTGATTGGTGATTGGTGATTGGTGATTGGGAAATGCCCATATTTTTGGCTTTGCCTAATCACCAGTTACCAATCACCAATTACCAACTCCGCAAACTCGCAGAACAATGGATATTATCCTTCTTAAAAATCTCGATAAAGTTGGCCGCAAGTTTGACATCGTTAAGGTGAAAGACGGTTATGGCCGCAACTTCCTGATTCCTCAGGGCTTGGCACTTGTTGCCAACAAAGTCAACCGCAACAACCTCGAAAGCTTCAAGCGCCAAGAGTCTGCCAAGCTGAACAAACGGCTTGACATCTTCAAGGCCATCGCTGCGAAGCTGAAAGGTCAAAAGTTGACCATCACTGCCAAGACTGGTACTTCTGGTAAAATCTTTGGCTCCGTGACGAACATCCAGCTTGCGCAAGCATTGCGTGACCAATTGGACATTGATATTGACCGCCGGGACATCCTGTTGCCTGATGACCATATCAAGATGATTGGCAAGTACACAGCGACGCTTGACCTCCACCCAGAGGTGGATTCCAAGATTGATTTCGAGGTGATACCGGACGATCCAGAATTGGCCAAGCGCCTTGCCGAAGCTGCTGCCGAAGCTGCTTTGGACGCCGCCGCTGAGTCTTCCGATGACAATCTGTAATCATTTTTGATTCAAATAAAAAGCCCATCCGCTTCACAACGGATGGGCTTTCGTTTTATGCCGCACTTATTTATTTTTCGTTCTCTTCGAAAACAACAGTTGCATACAAGTCTGAGACTTTGATTTCAATACCCAAGGATGGAATAACTAGCTTGTCTTCCAGGCTATCCAACGCTGTGTAAATCCATTGACCATCATCCATCCGAAAGTAATATTCAACGGCGATGGCATATTGTGAAACCAAGATATATTGCTGCAAGGATGGAATGCGCTGGTATTTGAAAAACTTGCCTGTTCGGTCGTAGGCTGCTGTAGACTTCGACAAAACTTCAATTATCACTTGTGGATGCCTTACAACTAAATTATTATCGGCATCTTTTGAGTCACAAGTAATAGCAATATCTGGGTAAACGGCCCAACGCTTTTCCCTAACCTCTGTGATGACGTTTTCGTGAAATACCTGACAACCCGCTTTCCTCAACCTCGGAATCTCCGCATTTAGTAAAACATTGGTGACGATAGTATTATGATTTTTGGTAGTAGCCTCAAGTGGTATTAACTCACCATATCGGTATTCATGACGAATACTACTTTCTTGCTCTCCATAAAGATAATCCTCAAAACTCACCTTTGATTTAATTGTCGCTGCAACGTTCATACGCAAGGTTTTTCCAAAGATAGTCTTTTCTTATCTACATCCCAAGCACCGCCGGGTTCATCCCCATGTTGGAGAAGCCGCCATCGTGATAGAGGTTTTGCATCGTCACCATCTTGCTCAGGTCGGAAAAGAGGAACACACAGTAGTCCGCACATGCTTCGGCTGAAGCATTACCGAGCGGCGACATTTTATCGGCGTAATCGAAAAATTCCTTGAAGCCCTTCACACCGCTGCCCGCCGTCGTCCAGGTTGGGGATTGGGAAACAGTGTTCACCCGAACGTGGTTGCGAGTACCAAAATGGTAGCCAAAACTGCGGGCAAAACTCTCCAGCAGCGCCTTTGATTCCGCCATTTCAGAATAATCTGGGAACACTCGTTGCGCAGCAATATAAGTCAATGCCGCAATACTGCCCCAGTCCTTCATGGCCTCCTGCTTCCACAGCGTCTGCATCACCCGGTGAAAGGAGATGGCGCTGATGTCAAAAGTAGTCTTCATGAAATCGTAGTTCAGGTCGGTGTAGTCCTTCTTTTTGCGGACATTCATGGACATGCCGATGCTGTGCAGCACGAAGTCAATTTTGCCCCCAAAATGCTCGGTGGCATTCTTGAAAAGGTTCTCCAAATCCTCATTGGAAGTTGCGTCCGCCATGAAAACAGGCGCATTTAGTTTCTCCGCCAAAGCATTGATGGTACCGAAACGCATGGCCACCGGCGCATTGGTCAGCACCAATTTTGCACCTTCTTCGTTGCAGCGCTCTGCCACTTTCCAAGCGATGGATTGTTCATCCAATGCGCCGAAGATGACGCCCGTTTTTCCTTTTAGTAAGTTGTTTGACATTATGAAAAGTTATGAGTTTTGAGTTGCGAGTTACGAGTTCACTCAAAACTCATAACTCGCAACTCGTAACTTTTTAAAGTGTTCCCCGCAGCTCCTGTTCCCGCTCTATCGCCTCAAAAAGTGCCTTAAAATTGCCCTTTCCGAAGGATTTTGCGCCCATTCGCTGGATGATTTCATAGAAAACCGTCGGACGGTCTTCCACGGGTTTCGTGAAGATTTGGAGCAGGTAGCCCTCTTCGTCACGGTCTATCAGGATGTTCAGTTTTTTCAGTTCCGACAGGTCTTCCTCGATATGGCCGACCCGGTCGAGGACGTCCTCGTAGTAGGTGTCTGGCACGTAGAGAAAGTCCACGCCATTGGCCCGAAGCTGGCTCACGGTGCCGATAATATCATCGGTGGCTACCGCAATATGCTGTACCCCAGCGCTGCGGTAAAAGTCGAGGTACTCCTCAATTTGCGATTTCTTCTTGCCTGCCGCCGGTTCGTTGATGGGGAATTTGATGTAGCCGTTTCCATTGGAAACCACTTTTGACATCAGCGCCGTGTACTCCGTGCTGATGTCCTTATCGTCGAAAGTGACGAGTAGCTTGAAGCCCATCACATCTTCGTAAAACTGGACCCAACGGTTCATGTCGCCTAGTTCCACGTTGCCTACACAGTGGTCCACGTATTTTAAACCAACCGACTTGGCAGGATAGGCGCTTTGCCGAGCTTCAAAACCCGGCAGGAACGGGCCGCTGTATTCGCTCCGCTCAACGAGGGTGTGCCATGTTTCGCCGTAGGTTTTGATGGCAGCCATTTTCACGACACCGTTTTCATCCTCGGAAACGGTGGGTTTCATGGCCGATTCGGCGCCACGTTCCATGGCAGCATTGTAAGCTGTTTCAACATCGTCCACCCAGAGGGCGAGGACTTTCACGCCGTCGCCGTGAAGGGCTACGTGCTTCGCAATTTCGTGGTCGGGCGAAAGGGCAGCGGTGAGCACCAACGTGATTTTGCCTTGGCGTAGCACGTAGCTCACCTTGTCACGGCAGCCCGTTTCGGGGCCACGGTAGGCCACCCATTGGTAGCCAAAAGCAGCTTGGTAATAAAGCGCCGACTGTTTGGCATTTCCGACATAAAACTCGATGTGGTCGGTGCCGTTGATGGGAAAAGTATCTTGGATTTCGATGGGGGTAGGCTTAGTAAGGACTTCCATGTTGACAGTTTTTTACTTTTTTGAAAAAAGAATGACGCAAAGATAGACTTTCATCCTAGCCGTTTTATCAATAATTCCCGCTTTATTTGCATTGAAAAAAATCACCAGTTGACCTCAATCAACCCAAATCCAATGCGCAACCTATACCTCTCCGACCGTTTTTTTGCCCTCTTCGGCTTCGTGGCCGTGCTTTTTGCCACAGGCTACATTGTGCCAGCGCTTTATCCGTTGGGGATTGGTGCATTTTGCGTGGCAGTGGCAATAGTGATTGCTGACGTGATTTTGCTTTTTGGGAAAAACATCAGCGTGACGGCGGAGCGAAAACTGCCCAAACTTTTGTCGTTGAGCGATGAAAACAAGGTCGAATTAATAATCAGCAACCACTCCCCTCGCCCACTCCGCCTCACGGTCGTTGATGAATTGCCGGTGCAGTTTCAGAAAAGGGATTTTGAGCAAAAAATAGCGCTCCAAAACGGCGAGTCCCAATCATTGGGCTACGAACTCCGGCCGCTCACCCGTGGCGAGTACAGCTTTGGTGTTGCCAATATTTTCGCAGAAACAAAAATCGGGCTGGTACAGCGCCGATTCCAAGCTGCCGAGCCGATGGTCGTTCCCGTTTACCCCTCCGTCATCCAGATGAAGCATTACGAACTGTTGGCCTTCAACCGTTCGAGCGCTCAGGAGGGGCTTCGCAAAATCCGGCGCATCGGGCACAGCTACGAGTTTGACCAAATCAAAAACTACGTGCTCGGCGACGACTACCGCAGCATCAACTGGAAGGCCACCAGTCGCCAGAGCAAGCTGATGGTGAACATGTACGAGGATGAGCGCTCGCAGCAGGTTTACTGCATTATTGACAAAAGCCGCTCGATGAAAATGCCGTTCAACGGCCTCAGCCTCCTCGATTATGCCATCAATACCAGCCTCGCCATTTCCAATATCATCCTGAAAAAATACGACCGGGCGGGCCTCATCACCTTCTCTGACAAAATCGGTTCCACCATCAAAGCCGACCGCAAAGCGAACCAATTGAACAAAATCATCCATGCGCTTTACAACGAAAAGGAGCGCTCGATGGAAGCGAATTATGAGTTGTTGTATCATATCGCCCGAAAGCTCATCACGGGGCGCAGCCTGATTTTGCTTTTTACCAATTTCGAGAGCATGTACGCCCTGGAGCGGGTGCTGCCCATGCTCCGCCGCATCAATGCCTTCCATTTGTTGGTGGTGGTTTTCTTCGAAAACACGGAGATTCAGGAATTTGTGAAGGAGGATGCGAAGACGATTGAGGGCATTTATACCCAGACGATGGCACAGAATTACCTCGCCGAGAAGTCAGCCATGGCCTATGTTTTGCGCCAGCACGGCATCCAAACCATTCTCACCAGGCCGGAAGACCTGTCCTTGAACACCGTGAATAAATACTTGGAATTGAAATCGAGGGGGATGATATGATTGCGGATTGCGGATTGCGGATTGCGGATTGGGGGGACTGCTGAATCAACAAAGTCTGGCCTTTATTATAAGGTTAAGCCATTGAAAATAGACATACCATGACAGAGAAAGAACTTCAAGACAGATTGAAACGATTTGCAGTTTCAATTGTAAAATTCGCCGAAAACTTACCAGATTCACCGGGTTGTCGTACCGTCAAAAATCAAATTGTTCGTAGTGGACCTTCTGCAGCTGCAAATTATCGGGCGGCTTGCCGTCCCAAGTCGAATGCTGATTTCATTTCAAAACTTGGGACGGTGGAAGAAGAATTGGACGAGACAATGTTTTGGTTAGAGTTTGTTGTTGCCCTTTCTGAAGAATTCCGACCTACAATTTTGCCCCTATGGAAAGAAGGCAATGAACTAATTTCCATAATCATAGCAAGCATAAAGACTTCTAAAGCGAAAAAACGATAAGTTCCGCTGACCTCGAATCCGAAATCCGCATTCCACATTCCGAAATCAACGAAGCAGCGTAATATTCCCTTTCTTGAAATAATCTTGCCCGTTGTAGCACTTGGCATGTAGGTAAAAACCATAAACATCGGGCGTGAGTTTTTCACCATTGAAGGTTCCATCCCATCCCACATTTTGGTCTTCAGAATAGAAAATCCGTTGGCCCCAGCGGTTATAAATGGCCAGCTCCATCTCGGCTACAATGTTACTGCGGAAATAAATTGCATCGTTTTCACCATCACCGTTTGGTGTAAAAGCATTCGGCAAGAACAGGTTCGGCTCATCGCAGTCAGGGTTCAGCACCTCGATGGTTATCTCCCGGGAAGCCTGACAACCGCCTTGATCCGTGACCAACACTATGTAGGTGGTAGTCTCAGATGGCGTTGCGACTGGGTTCGGAATAGTCGGATCATCCAAGCCCGCTTCTGGCATCCATTGATAGATGTAGCCATCAATGTCGTCAATGTTCAATTGCGAATTCTCGCCCGAATTGAAATAAATCGAGGTGTCGCTGGCGGTGATTTGGCCGAGCGTCGGCTCAATATCGAAGTATTTAACCTCGGTCATTTCCTCTTCGGTACAGCCAAACTGGTTGGTAGCAACCACGGTGTAAGTTTCATCAAACATCATCCCGGTCAGCACGATGCTGCCATCAGGATTCTGGACACTGATATTGTCCATCGGCGTCCAAGCGAAAGTCAAAGTTTGCGAAGGATGGTGATTGATGACCGGGATGGTCAACGTACCTATTTCATCGCAAAAATTAAGGGAATCGTCCACTGATATGTCAACTGGGTATGCGTAAATGACGATTTGCGCCGTGTCGTGGCAGCCTAAGGTATCGGTCGTTTGCACATAGTAATACTCCGTTTCACTCGGGGTGACGTTCACACTTGCCGTCGTTGCGAATGGGTTTGAAAAGTTCATTGACTGCGACCAAGCAATTCCTGAGATGATATTGGAGGTATAAAATGCCGACAAGGTCAAATCAATGCTGTCGCAAAGCATGGTGTCAACTGGGCTGGTCGTCAGGTTGTGCTTGGGCATTACCCGTACCTGTACAGTTTGAGAAAAGGAGCAAGTATCCTCCCCGTTGAAGCCCTGAATCGTCACTTGATAGAGCTGGTTGCTCTCCAAATAAGCACTTGGGTTCGGGCAATCGTAACAGTCCAGCCCCACCTGCGGCGACCAGTTGTAGCTCAAATCCGAGCCAGCTGCTTCTGGGTTTATTGGCGTCCAAACCTCAGGGCAAATATCTGCGATGGCCCTTGCTATTGGGTTGAAATTGTACGTCGTCACATCAAAATCACGGGTTTCTTTGCAGCCAAACTGGTTGGTTACCACCACTTGGAAATTAGAAGTAACACCTTGCATACTCGTCACGCTGGGGCAAGCCGTTGTGCCACCGCTAAGAATTGTTCCACCGTTTGAAGTCGTCCATTCGTAAGTCAGGATGTCGGAGATGTCAAGGTTGGTGACGCAGATATTGTAGTTGGGCATCGGGCAGGTGTCAATCACGCCGTTGCCATCCAGCAGAATGTCGAGCTGGTAATTGGCGACTACCACCTCATCCGTTGCGGAGCAACCAAAAGCATCCGTCACACAAATGGTGTAGGTGGCCAAGCTGTCTGGGTCAACGGGCAGGGTGCTTGCAGTTCCAAGCTGATTCCCCATCGCATCCTTCCAAACTGTGGTCACAACTGGCACGTTCGTTTGCGCAGCAATCACAATCGGCGTACCGCAAGTGAAGGTGTCCACCGTTTCCGTGATATTGATTACGGGGGCAGCATTTACATTGACCTGAATCGTTTCTTCGCATTGGTCAAGACCGAAATTATTGGAAACAGTCACGGTGTAAACCATTGATTGTGAAACGGTTACAATTGGGTTTGGAGCGGTGGCGTTGCTAAGTCCAGTACTGGGTGACCAGATATAGGTCAGGTTCGGGTCAGCACCGGGGTTGAGTTCTTCGCCGATTCCTGGGCAGACATCCAAGTTTTCCACGACCGTGGGCACAAAATTGTAGCTGGAAATAGCTTGAGAAAGCGATTTGGTACAGCCATATTGGTTCGTCACGGTGACGCTGTAAGAAGCAGATGCAGCAGCGGGTGGCGTCAACACGTTCACCGTTGCGCCAGCAGCAGGAGGCAATACTTGACCCGGAGGTGTAGCGCTCCAAATATAGCTGAGGTTGTGGTCTGGCACTAGGTTGTTCACCGTCAGTTGAATCTCCGTTTCAGGGCATTCAAAACCAGCTTGCTGCCAATTGATTTTGACAGATTCTTCTGCCACAAAAACCGTATCCTCGCTGTGGCAACCGTATTGGTCGCTTGCTTTGACTTCATATTCCGTGTCAGCAGAAGGCAGCAATGTAAGGCAAGCGCCGCTGCCAACGAAGCCGCCAGGGAGTGCCGTCCAATCGTAGTTCAGGTTTGATAAATTGGCTGCTGCGCAAAGCGTGATGGGCGCTCCGCAAGTAAGCGTGTCGGAAGGTGCAGCGACATTTATTTTTTCAGGAACAAAAACAAAAACCGTCCTCGTCACGGAGCAAGTATCTGGAGAGAAGTTTGTGATTTCTACCGTGTAGGTGGTTGATTGTGTTGGCCAAACGGTTGGATTCGGGGAATCAGGGTCGCTGATGTCTGTGGCTGGTGTCCAGTGGTATTCGTAACCCGCGTCACCATTGGGGTTCAGGGCAATCGAATCACCTTGGCAAAGCACCACTGAATCGGCAAAATTTATTTCGATAAACTCCAATTTCAGCTCTTTCAGTTTGGAACCATCGCAGCCGTTTGAGGTAAAAATATTCATCGTTACCTGAAAGGATTGACCCGCATAAACGGTAAAAACTGGGCTTGACAGACTGGATGTGTCCCCATTGCTGGTCACCCAAAAGAAACTGTCAATCGTGATGCCGCTCTGCAAAATCGTGGTCGCATCGTGGAATTGAACGGCTACACTGTCCACATCACAACTTAAGTATTCGAAAGTAAAATCTGGGATAAACTGCGTGGAAACCAAGGTGATATCCTTCACCAACGTATCCACACAAGCTAGGTCAAAATCCAAAGTGAGGCGAACCGTGTAAGTACCAACTCCTGGATAGGTGTATATCGGGTTGTCAAGGTGCGAGGTATCGTCGGTCATCGTTGGGTCGCCAAAATCCCAAGAGAAGTTGAAGGCATTGGTGCTGGTGTTCACGAACTGAACCGTGCTGCCGTTGCACTCAGCCACGTAGTCAAAATCGAGCACATTCGCTGTGTCCACCACGGCCATATAGACGCTGTCAATTGCGGAGCAGCCAAACTGGTTGGTAGCTGAAACGTACAGCCAGCGAGCACCCGGAACAATCAAAACGGTTGGGTTTGGCACATTGGTCGGGCCGCTGAAAATATCCACAGGCGTCCAAGCCCAAGTCAAAGTGTCGTTTTGGTCGAGGTTGGTGGCGTAGATGTCAAGCGGTTCGTTGTTACACTTGATTTGGTCGCCAACTGCTTCAATATTCACTGGGCCACCCACCACTTGGATGGTGTCGTACCAGTTACAGCCAAGCGGATCGGTGGCCTGCACCACAAAGTAATGATAACCAGAGACAGCTACCGTGATAGTGGTAACATTACCGCCGACCTGCGCCCCCGTGTCATCGAACCAAGCATAAGTCACGGGAAGCATGCCAGCTGAGGCAATCAAGACAGCAGTCGCTGCGCAAGTTTCCACATCTGGGCTGCCAACAAGGTTAACGTCCGGGGGAACAATAACGGTCACCATCCTAACGATGGAGCAGGAATCAGCCCCATTTGGATTCACCACTTCGACCGTATAAATCGTTGTTTGTGAAGGGTTTACATGCGGGCTTGCGCAATTGTTGCATCCAGGAATTGCGGGCGACCAGTGATAAATATAGCTGGTATCGCCGCCGGGGTTCAGGGTTACGCCGCCGTTGATGCAGCCAATCACTTCGCTGCCATCATCTAGGTTTGGCAGTTCCGTCAGGTCAATCCAGAGAGAATCCAAAGCGGTGGCAGCCATGCAACCTTCGCTGGTCGTAACCATAAGTGTTACATATAGCCAACCTTCCTGTTGGACGGTGACAGTAGGGTTTTTCTGCGTTGAAGTTCCGGTGGCTGCTCCTGTAAAAGTCCAATGCCAACCATTGGTATCGCCTTCGGAATTGGTGGTTTGGTCAAAGAATTTGATGGACACCGCCGTCTCGCTGCAACCATTGTATTGGAAGGTGAAATCTGGAGTCAGCGTTTTTTCTGAAACTGTAATCGTCTGCTGGATGGTGTCCTTGCAGACCGCATTTGCAGCAGTCATCAAAGTCACGTTGAAATCCCCGTAGTTTGGGTAAGTCCAAGTCGGCGAAGATTGGCTGGAGGTATCGCTCGTCGTCGTTGGGTCTCCGAAATTCCAGAAATACCCGAACGGGGCGAATTGGCTTTGGTTGACAAATTTGATGACATGGCCGTCACAATCGGCGTCCGGCACGAAGGCCAATTGCACCGGCGTGTACACTTTCACCTGCACCGTGGCGATGGTTTGGCAGAGGCCAGCAAAGCCAGTTATTGTCACCGAATAATTGGTGGTTTGAGTTGGTGAAACGCTTGGGTTGGCCAGGTTTTGCTGGGCTGTTGGCACTGGTGATGCCCATTGGAAGGTAAAGCCCGGCGATGGGCCATAAGGATTCAACTGTGCCGTTTCCCCCAAGCATATTGGCACCACACTAGGCAAGTGGTCGGTAGGGTTATTGCCACCAGTGCTGAACGGAATCGTCTTGGTTTGCTCGCACCCGTTCACTGACCTTGCAGTAAGCGTGATGGTTCCCGAAGCTGGATTTGGGAGTTGAAAAACGGGGTTTTGTAGTGTAGAAGTCAGTGGCGCACCACCAAAATTGACGCTCCAACTCCATGACACAACGGTTGAAACGTTATCCACTGATAAATCCTGAAGTTCCAATACGGACTGATTTGTACAGTCATAAGTTTGGAAAGAAAAGCTAGGCGTTAGCGAGTTGTTTTGTAAATAAATCGTGTGAAATGCGGTGTCCACACATTGTCCCACCGGCTCGGCCACGAGCGCTACAACATAAGTACCAGTATCGGGGTAGGTATAGGTAGGCTCTTTCATGGTGGAAGTTGGTGTCGGGTTCGGCCAGTCGAAGTACCAGATGAAATTTTGGGCAACGTCTGTATTGTTCCCAAAATGCACGGTAAGGTCGTCGCACTGTGCATCTGGGGCGATAATATTCACGTCCAATTCGGCGCAGACGCCGACCTCATATTGGAAGTCACGCCGGACAACGGAGAGAAGCTGTCCGTTTCTGTATTCTTCTACTAAAACGCCAACGACAAAGCGGCCTTGGATATGGGGTTCGCCAGTGATTAAACCAGTAGCAGGGTTAATAACCAATGGGTCTGTAGGCCCTAAAAGTTGCGTTAAATTATATGGAGGATCTTTCCAAACTACATTGCTGAATGGAGCAGGCAATATGGTGCCAATACTTGGATTACTTGGCTGTGGTATAGGCTGTGGGTGAAAGAAATCAGCACCTAAGAATGGTGTGTAAAATTTATAAGCCAAGCTGTCGCCGTTAATATCATTAGCAGCGTGAGGATGTTCAATTGGATAATTTACACAAACGAAAACGGGCGGGTAAAAGCCAAAAGTTGGGCTACTATTGCCCAATGTCCTTGCAAGTGGCGAGACATATAACCAGTATGTCGCACCAGAATTAGTCGGGTCTATAATGTTCACAATGTCCGTATTGCGGCAGCACCGCTGGTAAACCACATAAAAACCGCCAGTACCTAGTATGGTAAATTCCTTTTCGTAAACGGCGTGTTCAACACAAACATTACCTGGCACAAAAAGACATGGGTCACCTGCAATATTGTTCGGTATAGTATCTGATACTCCAGTCAAGTCTATTCTCTTATCGCTTAGATTGATATTCGGCCATTGATTGCCATTTTCATCAAAAATATCAATCCAAGAATAAGGATCGAGCGCAGCTACCATATTACCGTCGCTATCAAATTCTTGACAGTTTCGATAAATATCCAAACGTATCAGGTATTTGTTAGCACCTAAATATTTATAGCTCAATTCACCGCCAATAATATGTGTAGCGTGGAGCGGCAGGGCAAAGAAAATGCCCAAAACTGCCAATGCCGTTATTATTAATCTGCGCATAATTCGTAATGGTTTATTCATGGAAAATACGTGAGTTCAAATCGTTTTGGTTCTAAAAGGTCAATTTTCAGCGACTCGCCGTGCCCCGATGATGGCCACCTTCCTTTCAAACGAAGCCACCACGGAATAAATACTCCCCCGCTCGTCATCGAGTTTGTCGCTGATGAACTGGGGCGACAGTTTCTCGCCATAGCCAACCACTTTCATGCTCAACATGCCATTGTCAACATAAGGCTTTAGCACACCGTTGTTCCAAGTTTCAAAATGATTTTTCAAACAATCCGAACGGCGTTCGGATAAGTCAAAATTATAGTCTTCGCTGGCCCTTGGGCTGGTGAATCCTTGAATAATGAGCTCCACTTTGAAGCCACCGTCGCCCATGATTTGAAAGATATTTTCGCTAAAAACCTCAAGGCTCAAGTAGCCGTTGTTCACCTCCCTTTCAAAAAAGGCATCCATCCTGCGGACAGAGGTAATGCTGTCAAAACCTTCCAGTGCGGTGACATATTCGCTCACGAAAGTGTCCTTCCGCTGCATGTATTTTTCCCAGGTTTCCTTGTAGGTAAATTCGGTCGTCTTCTTCCGGGTGCGAGGGTTGGGCTGGTCGTTATCAAAATAAATAACCAGCGGTGGAAAGTCCTCGATTTCCTTGGGCTTCAGGTAAAGTTTCTTTAAAATATCGGAAGTGGTGATGTCTGTTTTCAGGTCAATATTAACGGTGTCGGAGAAGTAAGCCACTTTGGAACCGATGAGTTGGTAGTTTTTGCCACGGTCGAGCACGAAATCCACGTTGTTGCCCAATTCATTTTTCTTGAAATCAACTTCTTGGCCGTCCACCACAAGGCGCACTTCCACGCCTTTCAGTGGATTTCCGTTCTTTTTATTGAACGATTCTACGTGCAGGTCCACCTTTTCAGGCACGAGGTAAAGCTTGCGCTCCAAGGTCCGCTCACTATTATTGGCAGGGAGGGTCATATCCACTGCTTCTCGAATTGGCAAAAAACCAGGCCGAGTTGCCAACAAAGCGTATTTCGTGCCTTTTTTCAGCTGGAAATTAAAGTCGTTGGCCGTTGGGTTGGTCACGCTGGTCAGCGGTATTTCGCCCTCTTTTCCCAGCTCCACCAATTGGACGGTGACGCCCTCCAGTGGCTCGCTGTTTTTACGGTTGAAGGTGAAAACATTGAGGTCAACGATTTGGATGGTGAAAGCGTAGAGGTCGTTGCAGCAAGCTTCAAATTCTGGCTCCAGCACCAAGCTGCCCAGTCGGCTGGAAGAAAAATAGCCCTTCGTGCGGGAGTCGTTGAGCCAAAAATGGGTATCGTTGTAGCTACTGTTGAAAGGAGCTGGTAAGTGTTCAAAGTCGTGCCAGAGCCCATCGTTCATATTGGCTTGAAAAATATCATAGCCGCCAAAGCCTTGACGGCCATCGCTTGCGAAATACATCGTTTTACTTTGGTGGTGGTAAAATGGGGTGACATCATTTCCGGCCGTATTGAGTAGCGCTTCATTTACAGGTGTTGAAAAAGTAGTGTCATTTTCCAACATTACCGACCAAATGTCCAATTTACCCAGCCCTCCTGGGCGGTCAGAAACGAAGAAAAGCCAGTCCTTCCCAGTCGTTTCATCATAGCTGACCATTGGGTCAGTGGCTGTGTAGCCCTGCATATTGATGCTCGCAGGTAGCTTAATTGGATCGCCGAACTTGTCTTCTCCTAACACTGTTCGAGACCAGATTTCACAGCGCACTTCGGTTTTTTCACCCACATAATCGCATAGGCAATAGTAGATTTTTTGATTGTCCTTCGTAAAATCGGCGTGCGCGGTATGGCGTTTTTCGTCGTTGAAAGAAAGTTTCTTGCCCTTTCCCTTGGCGCCTTTCGCTTCCATTTCAATGGCAAACTGCCGCTTGGCTTCTCCCTTTTTAAATTCACGTTGTTCACTGAGCGAAGAATAATAAAGGTCATTGCCACGTATTTGTGGTGCAAACTCAGACCAAGGCGTGTTGATGTCGTTGCCAAGCCGCTCCACGGTTACATTTTCATCAAAGGTCTTGATTGCTTCGATAGCCCAGTTTAGTTGTTCGATTTCTTGCTTTGCAACGGTGACATACTGCGGGTAGGCTGCCCCCTGCTCCTCCAGAAACTGCTGGAAGAACATTTGCGACTCCTCGTACTTGCCCTGCTTTTTCTTCACAGCTGCTAACCAGTATTTTGCGAGCGGGTAGGTCGCCGCCTGCTCGCTGGCTATGACCTTGGTATATGCCGTATCCGCAAACGTATAGGATTCAAAAAGCCGGGCAGCTTCCGCATATTTGAAAAGCACGTCCGGTTTCTCGCCATCAATGAGCATGGCCTCCTGGTAGTGCTTCATGGCAGCATAGTAGTTGAGGTTTTTCACCTCATCGTCTGCTGCCTTCATGTACTGCTTAAAAGTTTGGCCATAGGCCATGTTTGCACCAAATGCTATGAGCAAAAACAAAGGGAAAATCTGCTTCATTCGCTTGCTGTGTGTTTTTGGATAGAATTTCATATTGAATTGACAGTCAAGGGATTAAAAAATATTTTAGCTTAAATCAACGGACAAGCCTTAAATAATTTTATTGGGTAAACCTTGTGGATAATGTACCGCACGGCGATTTCTGGCCCACCTCTATGCTTGGTGGCTTCCGAAAACTTAGATACATTCAAATCCCAACTGAACCCAACCATCAAGTCGTGGTATTGCACCTCCACCGCAGGCATGAAAGCATCGCCCCTGGAATTGAAACGATACCCAAAACCAAGCTGTACCGCTATTTCCTTTGACCGTTGGGTGCTGATATAGTAGCGGTAGCCAACATTCGCCAAAGCTTCAAAATACTGCGCTTGACTCTGGGCCGTGAAAGCCCCTACCAAGTCACCAGTTTGATTCAATTGCACAACTGGCATGATGTAATAGCTCGCCCTAACTTGAAGTTTGCTTTTGTCATTCTTGTAAAAACCCTGGTCAGGCTTGTTGATGTGAAAAAGCCCAGCACCGAAATCCACTTTCGTGCGGCTTTTTCGCCATTGCTTGCGCAAATTGAGACCGGTCCCCAAGTCTGGATACCAGATGTTTGTATCGTCAAAATTCTCGTTGGAAGGGAGGTTCGGATCAATGGTGGTACCATTCCAAAAATTGTCGAAGGTCAAGTTGCCGAGGTCGAAACCACGCTGGCCAAGGCCAAGTGCCACCCCGACTGAGAGAAAGCTGTACCTATCAATCATCCGGGTGTAGGAGCCGGTAAGAGCCACATGGTTGTTGGACAAATTGCCATCACCAGCACGGTCGGAGAAAAGCTCAATGCCACCACTGAACCACCATTTATCGTGGGTGATGTTGTAGAATTTCTTCTCAGCCGACACATCAAAAGTCTTGTAAGGAGAATTGGCCGCACTCCATTGGCTTCGGTAGAGACTACTGAGCCGGATGTCGCCCTTGGAGATGCCCGTCAATGCCGGGTTCAGCGTCAGGGGCGCATTGTAGAATTGGCTGAAGTGGATGTCCTGCGCAAATAGGGAGATACTCCCCAGCACAAGGACGGGAATCAGAAGTCGTAATTTTGTTTTCAAAACATGTTCATTTTACCCTTCGCAAATAAATCCGATTCCAGGCTATATAGCCGGAAACCCTGCTAAGGGGGGATAATAAAAAAATCGGTTTGAGTTCACGGTTTGTCGTCTTTGGATATTTAATCGAAAAAAACTGCTTCTTGTTCACGCAATGTACTGAAAATCAGTGTAAAAGCAAATAACAGCCAAAGTTGACTATCTCGCTTTGCCACCAATTCGGTGCAGCTAAACTGGTAAATGTGCATAGGCAAACGCCAGCGCATTCATTTTCAAACAACCCAACTGAATCAAAAAAATATCAGCAAAAGTTAGTGAAGTACCAGTTTTTGCACACGGATTTGTGTGCCGGATATAATCTGTAAAAAATAGATCCCTTTTGATAAGCTTGAAAAATCCAGTTCTTGCTGGAAAGGGACATTGGTATGATTCTCAAGTGATTTGAACGCAATTTGACCTTGTGTATTCAAAATCTTGACGACAAAGTTAGTCGAAGAATTTGAAATTTCAAGTAAAAATTTTCCGCTGCTTGGGTTTGGGCTAACTTTCACTTCCAATGAATTGCTTGTCAAACCCTCGTTTGTTCCTCCGCAAATTTCAACAGAAACAGCCACCGAATTGGATAAAACAGGGTTTTCAACCAAACAGGTTTCTGAAGAAGTTAGGTAGCAAACAACAACGTCCTGGTCTTTCAACGCATCCGTCGTGAAATCTGCTGCCCCATTGCCCACTGGCTGCCCGTTCAGCAACCATGCGTAACTTGGAGATAGCCCAGCATTGCTAGTACTTGCTGTGAAAACCACTGTTTGTCCTTCGCAAATGGTGGAGTCAACGGATGGTTGAATTGTCGCAGCGGCCACCAAATTTTCAAGGACACTCAAGGCCACCGAATTGCTGGCCACCGGGTTTTGTACAACGCAAGTTTTGGAAGACGTCATGGCACACTGCACGGCGTTCCCGTCAACGGGGGAACCGACGAGTAGGGTTGGCGCATTTGCACCAACCACCACGCCGTTCAGCGTCCATAGATACGAGGGGGAATTGCCGCCGTTGATGGGGGTAGCAGTGAGGGTGACCGGATTGCCTTCGCAAACCGTTCCTGCATCAGCAGCGATGGAAAGAGAAGCCGTCAGCAGGGATTCCACATGGA
>JBGSWN010000028.1:0-6846 GCA_041752395.1 Saprospiraceae bacterium
AGGCGGCCATTGTGGGCGAGGAACTGGCGGTAGGTCACGTCCGCCTTGTCCGATTTTTTGAAAAAGGGCAGGTACTTTTTTAGCGGAGCGTCCAAATCGAATTTGCCCTCGCCGTAGAGTTTCATCAGTGCTGGTAGGGTACTGGTCACCTTGGTCACGGAAGCAAAATCGTAGATATCATCGGGGCGGACGGGCTGGAGGCTGTCGTAGGTCTGGAATCCGTAGGTTTCATGGAAAACGACCTTGCCGTCCTTCGCTACCAGCACCTGTGCTCCGGGGAACGCCTGCGCCAGGATTCCCTCCTCGATGATGGTTCGGATGCTGTCCGCCATGAGCTGCCCATCAAGTGCGACGAGAGCGGGCGGGGCATAGCCGAGGCGGGTTTTTTGAGTTGAAATTTCGCCATCTACTGCGCAGCCGCCAAAAATGGCTTGGGCAGCGAGGGATTGGTGCAGGCTGTCAGTTAGCGGCTGATAAAGTACGGCTGCTGCTTGCTTCAATATGGGCATTCCGTCAAATTTTTGTGCATCGCCAAACAGAACGAGCACCACCTTGCCATTGGAAGCTACCACGGCTTCAGCGTATTGAATGGCCTCGCTATTAGTACCAATACTGTCCGCATTTAATGCCAAAATGACGAGATAATTGGAATCAAGAAATTTACGGCGATGTAAAAATTCAGGGTATCTAAGGACTGTTTGCTCGAAAACACTGCCTGCTCCAAGCCCGACATTGCGATAGATGATGATTTTTTGGCTTAGCTGTTGGAGTGGCAGCAACAGCTCCTCATTGCGCAGCAAAACCAAAGATTGCCGGGCGGCTTCCCAAGCCTGGGCCTCGGCATTTTGCGAAGAAAACACCCGCTGGTCGGGCGCTGGCTGGCTACTGAGTCTGTCTGTTGCGCAGCAAAAAATGAAAAAGCAAAGGAGGTATGGTCGTTTCATCGTTACAAAAGTCCTAATTTTGGCAGCCGCTACCAACTTTGGGTGGCTCCTTGGCGTCTTATTGTGGATTTTGGTGAACAGTGGTTGGTGTAGAATTAGGAGGTAACTCCAACGTTACCTCCTAATTTTACACCCATTAACTTGAACCCAATCAACCCAACCTGAAAATTATGACAATCAAAAATTTCAGCCTTCTTTTCCTGAGCCTGCTTTTTTGCGGGACGCTCGCCGCACAGCGGATGGTGCAGGACAGCAACCTCGTGCAGTTCTCCGGTATGGTGCTTGATGGCACGACCGCTGAGCTGATTCCTGTGCCCTACACCAACATCAGTGTGGAGGGAAAATCACGGGGAACCTACACCGATTTCAATGGCTTTTTCAGCATCGTGGTGGAAAAGGGCGACGTGATTGAGTTCACTGCCGTAGGCTATAAATCAGTGGTATTCAAGATACCCACGAACCTCACCGACAGCCGCTATTCGCTGGTACAGCTCATGTCGCAGGACCTTGTTAACCTGCCAGAAACCGTGGTTTTCCCATGGCCGAGCAAGGAGCATTTCAAGCTGGAATTCCTTGCGATGGACGTCACTTCCGAGATGGAAGAACGGGCGCTGAAGAACGTGGCCAACGATGCGTTGGAGAGAATGCGCTACACTGTCCCTTCCGTCGGTGCCGAACATGCGAACTACTACCTGCGCCAGCAGGCCCGCAGCTACTACTATATCGGTCAGCAGCCTCCGATGAACATCTACAACCCGATTGCTTGGAAGCAGTTTTTTGACGCTTGGAAGAATGGGGATTTCAAGAAGAAAGAGAAGAAGTAATTGGTGACTAGTGATTGGTGGCTGGAAAATGGAGAACTGGAATGGTCTGGTTCTCCATTTTTTTGGTGCTGAATTTAGAGACATCTTCCCTGCCCAGCATCCCGCTTTCAAGCGCTACCTTGTAAATAAGCCAAAAGGCAGGTGCGGTTTGAGTGTGTTATGACCGCATTCAGATTTGCTTCGCAAATTCTGCCACTGCCTTCCTATTCCGTGGCGTCAGTTCCCTCGTTTTAAAAGGTTCTTCCAATTTCTCCGCCTCCTCCAAATATCCCAAAGCGATGAAAGCAACTGGCTCCACCTCATTGGTGTCAAGGCCAAGTGTTTCCAAGGTTTTTCCCTTGTCAAAACCAGCCATCGGGTGGCCGTAGATTCCCATCGAAGTGGCTTGGAGCATTAAAGTCGCATTGGCAGCGCCAAGGTCATGCTTTGCTGTTTCATTGGGCTTGCCATTGTCGAAATTCATTTGGATTAGGCTGACCATTAGCACCGCCGCTTTGTCTGTCCAAGGTTGGTTGCCGGGCATCAGGCACGACCATAGTTTATGAAATGCCTCCGTGTCGTTGTGGTGAGCATAAACATACTGCCAAGGCTGGGCATTATTGGCGCTGAATGCCCAAGACGCCGCTTCAAGCATCGTCTCCAAATCCTTCTGGGAGATGGCTTTTTCAGAAAAAGACCTAGCGCTCCAACGAGAGCGGATGAGGTCGTGAACCGGGTTTTTGGTGGTCGCTTTTTTGATGTTATTACTTTCCATTTTTTGATTTATTCGTCTTTAAAACCTGTGGGAATATGGCTGCCGTCACAATATGGTTTGTTGGCTGAATTGCCGCATCGGCAGAACGCCGTCACCTTGCTTTTGTTCTCATCCTTGCCATCGGTATGCTTTACGATGACGTTGCCGTACACCATCAATGGTCCGTTCGGCATCACCTCCACTTTTGCTTCGGTGCTTACTTCCTTGATGCTTACCGCTTCGTTGTTTAGGTAAAAAGTCAGCGCCCCGCTCGGGCATTTTTTCACTTGCTCAATGATGCCTTCTGTCGTTGCACCTTCCGGTTTTATCCAAGGGCGTTCCCTTGGATTGAAGACTTCGGGTAAGCCAGTAGCCTGTTTCCAGCAGATGGTGGAATGGATGCAAGTGGCTGGTTTCCAGACGATGGTGACTTCGCCGTTGGTGTATTTTTTTGTGATGTCGCTCATGCCATGATGTATTTATGCATAGAAAAGTGGTTCGACACAAATATTGGCATTTTGCGCCAGCAGTGCAAAAAAAATGACGGCGCAGCCCAAGCCACGCCGTCATCAGTTTGCCTCAATTTTTTCATTAGGCTGCTTTCGCCAACTGAATTTCGCCGAGGATGCGAACTTCCTCGCTTACCAGCACGCCGCCAGCTTCAAGGGCAGCGTTCCAGTTGAGTTCCCAGTCTTTGCGGTTGATTTTTCCTGAAAGGGTAAAACCAGCCTTTGTATTTCCCCAAGGGTCTTTGCCCACGCCACCAAATTCCACGTCGAGTGTGACTGGGTTGGTGATGCCTTTGATGGTCAAATCGCCTTTCAGCTTGCCGCTTGTGGCGTCGTAGTGCGTTGCCTCGAACTTTAATTCCGGAAAGGTTTCCGCATCGAAAAAATCTGCGCTCTTGAGGTGGCCATCCCGCTGTTCGCTGCCCGTGTTGATAGAACCGGTTTCGGCAGTGAAGGAAATGTCAGCGTCGGAAAAGTCCTCGTTTTCAGCAGCCACTTGCACATCGAACTTGTCGAAAGCGCCCGTCACCGTTGTAATCATCATGTGTTTGACCTTGAATTGGATTTCGGAATGCGCCAGGTCAAGCGCCCATTTTGCTTTTGCCATTTTTTGATTATTTTTTTAAGTTGTTGAAAATGAATTATTTACACGTTCATCGGCACTTCCATCAGCAGCAGTTCTGCATGTGAATTTGCCTCGATGGAAAGTTTTTCGGTGTCCCAGATGCCCAGCCCGTCTCGGCGGCTCAGGGCTTGGCCGTTGATGGTCACGTCCCCGTTTAGGACGAAGGCGTACACCCCGTTGCCGCTGGCTTTGAGTTGGTACTCCGTTGTTTTCCCTGCATCGAATTCGCCCAGATGAAACCAAGCATTTTGGTGAATCCACACGCCCGCATCATCGGGGTTGGGTGATAGGATTTGCTGAAGCTTGTTCTTCCTGTCCGCTGGGTCGAGGGTGATTTGGTCGTAGCGGGGCTGCACGTTACGCTGGTTCGGGAACACCCAAATTTGTAGGAATTTCACCTGGTTGTCCTTGTTTTTGTTTTTCTCGCTATGTTGGATGCCCGTCCCGGCGCTCATCACCTGAACGTCGCCGTTGCGGATGACGGTCGTGTTGCCCATGCTGTCCTTGTGTTCCAAGTCGCCTTCGAGCGGAATTGAAATGATTTCCATGTTGTCGTGTGGGTGGGTGCCGAAGCCCATGCCACCCTGCACCGTATCGTCGTTGAGCACCCGAAGCACCCCGAAGTGCATCCGCTCGGGGTTGTAATAGTTGGCAAAACTAAACGTGTGGAAGCTCTGCAACCAGCCATGATTGGCGTTGCCACGAGTTTCTGCTTTATGCAATACTGAATTTGCCATGATATTGGATTTAGTGTTAGGAATATGATTAAAGCCAATGACTTCGAGCGGTTTCAGCTCGTCAATGTCGTTTTTGACCACATTGCCGAAGGCACCGCTAGCCGCAAAAATGCCCGTGCCAACCAATCCTTTTTTGAGAAAATCTTTTCGGTCCATGCTTTGCTATTTTTATTGATGCAAAGATGGGGGCAGGCGGAGGCGGGAAAAAATAATGTAGGTTAAGAAAACAGGTAGAGGCAGCACTATTTTAGTGCTTATTGACCAAAATCTGATGATGGTGCTCCGTGTGGTAGGCGTTCCAGAGCAGGATTTCCCGTAGGGTCATCTTGCCCATGAGCGGGTGCGGCACCACCAATTTATCCAACTGAACCTCCGAAAATCCGTTCATTTTTCGATTGAGTTTTTGGTTCAATGCCGTCAATTCGGCGATTAGTTTTTCCTTTTCTTCTGGCTGCGTGTTGGGCATATTTTGTGAAAACGGGGACACCCTCCCAATATTGGCTGCCAACTTTTCATGGTACCTGTTCACGATAGTTTGGTAGTCCCTCGATGGGCGATTGGCCTTCCCAAACCTAAAGCGCAGCACAAAGCCCGGCAGTGAAACAGCCATCACCAGCGGCTTCGTACTTTGAATCAGGTGGATGACATGCTGTCCGGTCGTCCATTTGCCCGAAGGGCCTTGCGACCATTCTATAAGTTCATGGCCTTGGAGCCACGCCGTGAGGCTGGCATGTTTTTCATCGAGTAGGCTGGCAATTCTTGCTTTTTCCATGTTGCTTTTTTTGTAGCGTAAAGGAATAAAATCTTTGTCGCAAGCGCTCCAATTTCTTTTCATTCTTCCCAACCTATCTTTACCCGCATGAAAATCCTCATCATCGAAGACGAACCTGCCCTTCGGGAAACCATCGGTCGGAAAAATGATCCAGCCATAGCAAGTGCTGCTATCGAATTGCTTGTTTCCCTGCCCAACAAGCTCTCAGTGACGACAGGCATTTTCAAATCTTGAAAACCGTAGCATTTCCAAAAGTAGAAGTGATTGTCAAACAACAATTCCGAGAAAAACTGCAGTTTTAATTCCAAATCAAGCAATGAAACAGGCGCTCCATCTTGGCGTTCAATAGCCTTCCAAACTTTATTTTCATGAATTACGAACAATACGAACCCGTCATCGGCCTAGAAATCCACCTCCAACTCGCCACCCAAAGTAAGGCGTTTTGCAGCGACGATGCCAGTTTCGGCGGCGACCCGAACACCCACGTCAGCGCCATCTCGCTGGGGCATCCCGGCACGCTGCCACGGCTGAACAAGCGGCAGGTGGAGTACGCCGTGCGGCTCGGCTTGGCGCTCGGCAGCCGCATCAGCTTGCGCAACTGCTTCGACCGGAAGAATTATTTCTACACCGATTTGCCGAAGGGCTACCAAATCACGCAAGACCGCCTGCCCGTCTGCGTGGGCGGTTCGATGGAACTGCAAATGGACGGCTACACCCGCACCGTGCGCATCCACCACCTGCACATGGAGGAGGACGCCGGGAAGAGCATCCACGACCTCAGCCCCCGCCATTCGATGATTGACCTGAACCGGGCGGGCGTGCCGCTCCTCGAAATCGTGAGCGAACCCGACCTGCATAGTGGCGAAGAGGTGGACGCCTTTATGACCGCCATGCGCCAATTGGCCCGCTACCTCGGTATCTCCGACGGCAACATGCAGGAAGGCTCCATGCGCTGCGACGTGAACGTTTCCGTGCGGAAAAAAGGCACTTCCGAGTACGGCGAGCGCTGCGAAATCAAGAACATGAATTCGATGCGCTTCGCAAGACAGGCCATCGAGTTCGAGGTGAAACGGCAGATTGACCTGCTGGAAAGCGGCGGGGAGGTGCAACGTGCCTCGCTCAGCTTCAATCCCGCCACCGGAGAAACCTCCCCCATGCGGGACAAGGAAAGCGCCCATGACTACCGCTACTTCCCCGACCCCGACCTGCCGCCCGTGGTGCTCACGCAGCAGTGGGTGGACGAGGTGGCGGACACGCTCCCGGAATTGCCGCAGGTGCTTTTCAAGCGCTTTTTCAATGAGTTTGACCTGTCGGAAAACGACGCCCGGCTACTGACGAACGAGCGGGAGGTGGCAATCTTTTTTGAAAAAACAGCTAAAGTCTGTGCTTCGCAAAACGTGGCGGGGAAGTCCGTCGCCAATCTTTTTATCAACAAAATAAGCCCTTGGCTAACGGAGACAGGCACTTCCATCGAAGACTTCCCCGTTTCAGCGGAGCAACTGGCAGCTTACTTGAAACTCATTGAGGACGGCAAAGTGAGCGCCTCCATCGCCAATCAGCGGCTGTTCCCAGAACTGGTGAAATCGCCCGCTACTGCACCGCTTGAGCTTGCGCAAAGCCTGAACTTATTGCAAAGCTCCGACTCGGATTTTTTAGAAAAAATAGTGGACGAAGTGCTGGCCGCCAACCCCGACAAAGTGGC
>JBGSWN010000029.1:0-7651 GCA_041752395.1 Saprospiraceae bacterium
GTTCTTCCTGCTCCAACATGCTGCCTGTTGGTTTGATGTTCATTGTAATACTGATGCTCCCGTCTGCTTCTTTTTTGTAGTGTGCTGCCATTGGTGCTGTTTTTTATACCAAATCTACATCAAATTGAAGCCGCACCCTTCTTTGTCTTCAAAAATTGTGGTAACCTTTTGTCCATTTAGGTAATATATCGGTTCGCGTAGTCTGCTTTTTTGATGGTCAAAACAAATAGCGCCAGTATTGATAGTGCTAACCCAAAACCGGCCTTTTCTATCAATACTTATTTTGCCACCAACCTTTTCATCGAAAACATCAATAATTTTGAAATGGCTATCTTCATAATTCAATAAGATAATGGAATTGTTGAAACTTACCAAAAGATGGTTATCAGATACAGCAAGTGAGTTGAAAGAAATACCCCTGTCAATGTCAAAATCGAAAGCCTTGTTAAATTTTCCATCACAATCAAAATGCAAAATAGAACCTCCAGCAATTATGAATGCCTCACCACCTATTTCAAACATCCGATAGATGGTCACTTTCTTGTCTCTTTCAGATAATGGTAAGTTTTCGTTTAACAATTTCAAGGGAGAATTTATATAGATTAACTTGTTATCCGGAGAAAGTTTGCAACACTTGTCCTGATCTCTAGTAATCCATATATTGCCCCGGCTATCTTCATCTACAAGTAATGCACCTCCTTTTATGGTAATTTTGCCCAACAGACTATCCGACTCAGCTGTATATACTTTATTGTTCAGGATATAGCTCGGTTTATTATAAAAACAAGATATCCAAATCCGCTGCTTGCTATCTTCGAATACTTCAAGCACTTCATTGTCCAAAAGGCCTTGCTTTACATCATACACCTTAAACCGCGTACCATCAAACCTTACCAGCCCCTTGTCCGTACCGAACCACATGAAGCCTTCCCTGTCCTGCAACCCACAGTAGACCAAAGCACTAGGCAACCCATCACCTACACTGTAATGCAAATAAGCCGGCTCTTGCGCAAACCCAATTCCTATAAAAATCGGAAACACCAACAAAGCCAAAAACAGTCGCAATTCCTTACTTTTCATGGGCTGAAAAGTACGCCCATTTTTCAAAAACAACATTACCTACCTAGCAATCCTGTCGAAATGACGAACAACCCTGCAGTTTTTTCGCATTTTTGCTTCGCAATGACTTTTCCCAAACCGATTCTTACTGCAATGTTGCTCCGATTGTTTGTCCTTTTTTTCTTTTTGTGCTTGGCAAAAACTGCCGCAACGCAGGACGCCACCGCATGGAAAAAAACTGGCAACGAACTGCTCGCCGCTCAAAAATACCAGCTCGCACTGGAGTCATTCAAACAAGCTGAAGAATCTGCGCCACCCGATGCCGAAACCCGCACCAATATTGGTATCTGCTACTACCACTCGAACCAAGCCGAACAGGCCGAAGCGCAATTTTTCGCCGCATTTCAGGCCAAAAACACGCCGCCGCCCATCAACTTCCTTTACCTCGCCAAGCTCCACCAAGCTCGCCTCGATTTTGAAAAAGCGGCCGGTTTTTACAAAGAATTTTTGAAGAAAATACCTGCTGACCACCCTTGGCGACCCGCCGTCTTGGACGAAATCAGGCGCTGCGCCACTGGCCTGATGGTGCGCCGACAAGCCCCGCTGGCCGGGGTGATACCCCTAGCTGACATCAACTCAAATGGCGACGATTTTAAACCGATACCCAGCCCGACCAACCCTGATCGGCTTTATTTTTCGGCAAATGGGCGCAGTGCCAATGCGACCGATATTTTTTTCACAGAATTGAAAATAGGTGACTGGTCAGCGCCCCAGCCCCTCAGCCGTTTCATAAACGGTGCTGATCATGAAATTGCCCTTGGCTTCGACAACAGCGGCGCCAACCTTTATTTTTACAGGGGGAAAACGCTGCAAAACGGCGATATACTGATAGATTCATTCCGGGAGAACCCGCTTGACCGTACCCTGTTTTTTCAGCCATTCACCGGGCCCATGCGCCCCAGTGAAGGCGACGCTGAACCATTTTTTTTCAACGACAACATCCTCCTCTTTGCCAGCAGGCGAGCGGACGGCTTCGGTGGCTTGGACATTTACGTGAGCACCCGTAGTGGCGACCAATGGAGCCCTGCCTCCAACCTCGGCCCCGTCATCAATTCCGCGTATGATGAAACCTCCCCCTTCCTTTCACGGGATGGCCGTACCCTCTATTTTTCCAGCAACGACGCCACTCGTAGCATGGGCGGGCTCGATGTGCTTCGGGCCACCTACCTCGATTGGTCGGACTGTTGGGCCCCGCCCATCAACCTCGGCCCACCCATCAATTCGGCTGCCGACGACGACCATTTCCTGCTCTCGCATGGCGGCGACCGTGGCTTTTTTGACTCCGACCGCATCACGGGGGAAGGTGGCCGTGACCTCTTCGTTGCCCTCTTCGACCAACCGAGGGAGTGGCAGTTGAGCGTGTCAAATCCCGTGGCGTTCTGCCTCATTGCCGACGGCAAAAAAACATCCGAAGCCAATGCACTTCAAGCATTGCCACCGGGCATTTTTTTCGATGAAATCAACTCATTTGAATTGCCTGTGATGACCCTGCCAGCGCCCGGCGGTACGCCCAACGAGCTGGCCGTCAACCAGTTTGCATTGCTGGCGCAATTCCTTAAAAAATACCCGAAAATCCAAGCTACCCTTGCCCTTCACAGTGCAGTTGGCGACGAGCCGGCAGGCGCTTTTTTGTTCGCTTCGCAAACAGCCACCGACCTGCTCCGGCAGGAGGGGGTCGGCCCAGAACGGGTGACCCTGATATTTGCGGGAAGCAGTTACCCCATTACCGAAGGCAATGCCTCCGCCAATCGGCGTGCCGAGGTTTTCATCGAAAACCCGGCGATACTTCCCTTTGAACTGTACCGCCCTCCACTGCCGAAATCGGCTTTCAAAGCGCAGTTTTTTCAAAAAAGCATGACCAGCCTGGCCTATCGGGTGGTGGTTGGCAGCGAGCAAGCGTCCCTTGGTGGAAAGGGAATTGGAGAATTTTTCGAGCTGTACCCAGAAGCTTTGCTGGAGCGGCAGGCTGGAACGGGCACCTCGGCTTTTTCATCGGGGCTGTACCTCACCAATGCCGCAGCGGAGGAGTGGCGCAAATCGTTGAACTTGGATGGGTACACCTCGGCCACCATCGTGCCCTACCTTCGGGGGCGGGCACTGACAAAGGAAATGGCCGCCAGGTATGTCGAAGACTTTCCTGATTTGTTGAATTTTATTGGAAACTGAGCCTGCACCATTGGGTTTCTTGCCCGCTGTTTTGTCAAAAATACTCCAAACTCGCATTTTCAATTGCCCTTCGGAAAAAATCGAGTTAACTTCGTTGCCTATCAATTGTTGAAAAGGCAACTTATTTTGGACCTCAAATCGCAGTGTTTTCAACTATATTTTTAACCGATTACAACAAAATAATCCTACAATGGCACAACGTTACCAACTATCCATCTCCTTGGCACTCCTGTTCTTAACCTTTCAAATTTCCCTTTTTGCACAGCCAGGTCAAGGAGCATCCATCAACGGCCCAACGACGCTTTGCTTTGGCCAATGCGGCACTTATGAGGTCGCACTTTCCGATCCGAACCAATTTATCGAGGTAGTAACTTGGGGAACGAGCGCTGGTACGGTGGTGGGCAGTGGCAATCCTTTGAATTTTTGCCCCCAGCTTACCGGACCTGGTGGTACCGTTACTTTGACCGCCACCGTCGTAGCATTTAGCCAGAATGGCGGCACTTTCACCTATGACGCTATGTACACCATCACCGTCGTGAACGGCCTAAACCCCGTCATCGTCCCCACCATCGCCTCCTGCCCACAGGACAGTGGCAGCCAGTACGCTTGCGAAAAGATTTGTGCCTTCGGAACAGCCCAGTACGAGGTAACCGGCATCCCTACGGGTACGCCCGTCACATGGTCGGTGCAGGGTGCGGAGAGCTTCACCCCGAATGGCAATGTGGTGACAGTGGAGTGGGGAGCACCTGGGCAGGGGCAGGTGAGCGTGGTGGCTGGGGGAGGTCCGACTTCCTATGAACCATTTCAGTTTTATTGTGGGCAGCAGACCATTGCAAATAACCCCAACGGTACATCCAATATTTACTTGTACGAGCTTGGTGGTACAGCACCTTATGATGTGGTGGCAACTTTAAATGGCGTCATCGTATCGAGCTTTGTCATAAATGCAATGCCCTCAATTTTTCCAACAAACCAACCCGGTCTTTATACTTTTTCTGTGACAGATGCTGCTGGTCAAACGGCTACTTGTAGTACCACGGTTGTAAATAGCGCCCAAGATTGTTGGGTTTCTGTTTATCCACAATTTATCCTTCAGCCTTCCAGCGATTTGACGTGCGATGGGACAATTCAACTCACTGGGGTAGGAGGTTTTCCGCCCTATACCTTTCAGTGGAGCAATGGTGCAACTTCGCCAGCAGTGAACGGCCTATGTTGTGGAACTTATTCTGCTACTGTCTCAGATGCATCGGGTTGTTTTTCCTCAATATCCGTCATTTTATCCTGCCCCGACTCCACCTCCACCTGCTCCGGCGAAACCTCCCTCTGCGTCGAAATCCTCGAACAACCCGAGGCACATATTGGCTCGTTACCGCCCCCTCAACCCAACGGCACTATCGCCATCTGCCAAGGCCAAACCATCTATTTTCAAAACAACAGCCTCAATGCCACGAGCTATGTCTGGGATTTTGGCAACTTGAACACCTCCACGCAGTTCGAGCCGAGCCAAACCTATAATGTGCCGGGTGCCTACATCGTTTCGCTCATTGCTCGAAATGAATGTTACTGCGCCGACACCAGTTTCGTCGAGGTCTATGTCATCGCCGCCGATGTGCCGGAAATCAACTGCACGGGCACCATTTGCGAAGGCGAAACGGTCACGTACAGCACCGACGCCAACTGCGGCACCTACAATTGGGTGCTCACCGGCAGCTACAACATCCTCGACGGCGGCTTACCCACCGACAATTTCATCACGGTGGAATGGCTGGCCGGGCCAGAAGGCACCATCTCGCTGTCGGTCAGTGGCTGCTCCGGGTCGGTCTGCACCCTGCCCAACGTCGTGCCCATCCCCATCGTCTCCGACAATGTGCAGATTCAAGGCCCCTCAAAGGTCTGCGAGGGCAGTACGGATGAGTACTACATCCCTGATTATCAAGGAACTTCGATAAATTGGACGGTCTTGGGAAGTGGAAACATCACCGCCGGGCAAGGCACCGAGCGCATCACCATCAATTGGTTCGGTAATGCCAATCAGGGCAACCCACAGCGGGTCATCGTGGAGTTCGACAACTGCTACCTCGGCTGCTCCGGCAAGGACACGCTGGACGTGAACATCGTGCCGGGTTTTTACACCACAGGCCCAATAGAAGTTTGCGCTAGCGCAACGGGCACCTACCAAAGCCGCAACACCATCACCGATGCGCTCATTCCCGCCAACTGGCAGGTCATCAACAGTAGCGGTGCGGTCGTTTGGTCGTCGCCTTCGGCAACAAATACGGCGAATATCCCCATGAATTTCCCAGCTGGGGCCTACACCGTTCGGGCTACTGCGGCCAGCGCCAGCAGCTACTGCAACGATGGCTACAATATTTTCATCAAACTGGTAGCGCCACCGCCCGCCCCGACGGCCATCACGGGCGAGGACGAAATATGCCCCGGCCTGACCTACAGTTACGAAGCAACTGGGCTGCTAACGGCTGATTTCACTTGGACATTCACGGGCGGCTCCATTTCCAATTTCAGCGGAAACCCCGCCAACGTCATCTGGAATGCCAGCGGTCCGTACTCCGTCTCCGTGGTGCAAACAGCAACCACGGGGCTGGCTTGCACCTCCCCACCGACCAGCCTTACCGTCAACCCGATTCCCGTTTTCACGGTCACAGGTGATGGGCAGGTTTGCCGGGAACAGAGCGGGACGTACTCGGTGCCATTTTTTGAAAATATTGATTATCAATGGGTTATCAGCCCGGCGGCCAACGGAACCATCCTCAACGGCGGCGGCACGGAGCAGGTCGAAGTGCTGTGGCATACCGACGGCCCTGCGACAGTGAGCGTCACCATTTGCGGAGCGACCCAAAACTACAACGTGACGGTGCTGCCCCTGCCGGAACCTGTGGCACAGACGCCTGTTAACCTTTGTCAGGGTGAAACAGCGGTAATTCAGACGACGGTTGGCTACACCAGCTACACCTGGAACAACGCCAGCGGAGCTCAGATTTCAACGCTGACCGCACCAACGCTCGGCGCTGGGAATTACGAAGTCGAAGTCACCGACGCCAACGGCTGCGTGGGCGACACGATTTTTGAAATCATCGAACTGCCCGGCCCGAACATCTCTATTTCGACGCCAGCCTATTTTGCGCTGTGCTCGGGTGGCCCCGGCGCTACCCTCCATGCCACGGAGAGCAGCCCAGCGTACAGCTACCAATGGCAACAGAACGGCGTAAATGTCGGCACCAACTCGCCGACCTACTCCACCAATCAACCCGGTGATTATCAGGTCATTGCGACGAATATAGCTGGCTGTACTGCAGTGTCAAATGTGGTTGTACTCGTGGATTGCGCAGCCATCGGCGGCACCTGCGTGGGTGGTCAATGCTTTGGCGGCGCAGGTGGTGGCCCTCCTGTTCCCGGCTGTAACCCAGTTGGAACGGTGGACTTTTCATCGGGCACTTCAACCGATTGCAATGCACCGAGTTTCACCAACCTTTCCACGAACTTTGTGCCCGGCAGTTTCACTTGGTACTTCGGCGATGGTGCTACCAGCACCCTCGATAACCCGCCGCCGCATCCCTACGCCAACATCGGTTACTACACGGTGGTCCTTATTGGCGAAGTGAACGGCGTCACGCCCGGCACTTCCTGCGCCGTCGGCAATTACCACGATGTGCTCATCCCTGTGGAAGCTGATTTCGCCTATTCTTCGGCTTGTCCCGGTGCGCCCGTGCAGTTCACTGACCTGAGCGTGTTCTTGTCACCTTACGACATCATCGGTTGGTCATGGAATTTTGATGACCCAAGCAGCGGCGGTGCCAATACTTCCGCTTCGCAAAACCCAACGCATACTTTTGCCTCGTCCGGTACTTACAATGTGGAGTTGACCATCTCCTCGTCCGCCTTTGGCGGATGCACGGTTACCTTCGTAAAACCAGTGACAGTTTTCATGCCGCCAGCGGTGAGTTTTGCTTTGCCTTCGGCAACTTGCGAGAACACGTCCCTGCCGTTCAATGCGGTGGTGGGCAGCGGGGTGGCCAGTGTTTACTGGGATTTCGGCGACCCGACGAGCGGGGATGGCAACACCTCGGAGCAGTACAATTCTTTCCACGAATTTGATGCGCCGGGCAACTACACGATACAACTGACGGCACTCAGCATCGAGGGCTGCACCAATGTTTTCACCGACAACATGACCATCACCCCAAACACGCTGACGGGGAATATCACCACAGCGCCGCCCTCGCCGCTTTGCGAAGGAGAGACAACGACGCTCACTGCGCCAGCAGGTGGCATCAGTTGGATTTGGTCTGATAATTCGGTTGTAAACAATATAACCGTCTCTACATCAGGGGTTTACACTGTCACGCTG
>JBGSWN010000030.1:0-29078 GCA_041752395.1 Saprospiraceae bacterium
GGCCACGCCCGGCCCCGCCACCTGCGGCCTGTCCGATGGGACGGTTGACCTGGCCGCATCGGGCGGCACGGCGCCTTATACGTTTTCGTGGAGCAACGGGGCCACCACGGAAGACCTGACCGGTCTCGCCCCCGGCACCTACGCCGTCACCGTCACCGGGGCGAACGGCTGCACGGCCACCACCTCGGCGGACGTGGCGGGCGAGGCCATCGACATCGGCATCCTGGGGGACGCCCTGCCGAACACCTCCTGCAACGCCGCCAACGGCAGCATCGGCATTACCCTCAGCCCTCCGAGCCCGCCCAGTGGGGGCTACGCCATCGCATGGTCGAACGGGGCGGCAACGCAGGACCTGTCGGACCTTGCGGCGGGCACCTACTCCGTGACGGTGAGCTACGGCACGGCCTGCTCCGCCAGCGCCTCGTTTACCTTGGCAAACGAGCCTGCGCTGCCGATACTGTCAGCGGCCAGCAGCGCTTCCCACTGCGGCCTGCCCGACGGGACGGTCGACTTGAGCGTTGTGGGCAGCGAAGCGCCCTTTGGCTACCTTTGGTCCAATGGAGCGGGCACGGAAGATTTGAGCATGCTCGCCTCAGGCGGGTACTCGGTGACTGTGACTGGAGCGAACGGCTGCACGTCGGGCACTAGCGTCACTGTGGCCAGTGAGGCCATCGCCATCGACATTGTGGGCAACGTCCTGCCCAACAGTTCCTGCAACAGTGCCAACGGCTCTGTGGACGTGGTGGCCGACCCACCCAGCGGGAACTATGATTTCCAGTGGTCAAACGGGATGGCGGGCCAAAACATCTCTGCTCTGGCGGCAGGCACCTACACCGTCACCGTTACGTTGGGCAGCACATGCTCCGCAAGTGCAAGCTTTGGGGTGGCGGACGAGCCTGCGCTGCCCATCCTGACAGTAGTGGTCAGCCCCTCCAATTGCGGCCTGCCCGATGGTGCGGTTGACCTTTCTTCAATGGGCGGCGTTGCGCCGTTCGTCTATCTTTGGTCAAACGGTATGACAGGCGAGGATTTGGGTGGCCTCGCTGCAGGCACCTACCTGGCGACCGTGACGGGAGGGAACGGCTGCACGTCAAGCGCCAGCGCCAACGTAACGAACAACAATATCACCATCAGCATCATGGCGGACATCCTGCCTAATACCGCCTGCCTGTCCCCAGGCGGCGACGGCTTGGTGGCCGTCACGTTCGACCCGGCAGTGCCGCCCACAGGCAGCTATGCCATCCAATGGTCGAACGGGGAGACGGGCCAAACTATTGGCAGCCTGTCTGCGGGCACCTATGTGGTCAACGTGCTTGCTGGTGCTACCTGCACCGCCACCTCCATTTTCACCGTAGGGGACGAGCCTGCCGTGCCGTCCATCAGTGCCATTGTCACCCCTGCCGTCTGTGGCAGCGGCGGAGGCGTGGACATCATGCTTGCCGGGGGTGAGGCACCTTTTGCCTTTGCCTGGTCGAACGGGGCTTCCTCAGAAGACCTTATCAGCGTGGCGCCAGGGGCCTATTCAGTCTTGGTGATAGGGGCCAACGGCTGCATGGCCGAGCTTGGTGCCGATGTGCCGAACAACAGCGATGGGTTCTCGGTGAGCGGCACGGCCATTGCACAGACCTCATGCACTGCCCCTAATGGCGGCCTGGACCTAACGGTCAGCCCGCCAGGGGCCTATGCCTTTTCGTGGTCGAACGGGGCCGCCACGGAAGACCTTGGCGGCCTTCTGCCCGGCATCTACACCGTGACCGTCAGCTTGGCGGCTTCCTGTACCGCCTCGGCCAGCTATCAGGTGACGGAAAGCCTACCACCAGCGGACACCACGCTGTTGACCGGCATCACCTGCGATATAAATGATGTGGGCGTGTTTGAGCAGACATTGATGAAGGCCAACGGCTGCGACAGTTTAATCATCACGACCATCACTTATTCGGCTGCTGATACGACTGCCATATCCGGTACTTCATGCGATATAAGTCAGGTCGGCATATTTGAGCAAACATTGGTCAATGGCAACGGCTGTGATAGTTTGGTAATTACCACTATTACTTATTCAGCAGCGGATACGACGGCCATATACGGCACGAGTTGCGATATAAATGCTGTTGGTGTTTTTGAGCAGACCTTGACAAATGGCAATGGCTGCGACAGTTTAATCATATCGACCATCACTTATGCGGCGGCGGACACGACGAATATATCAGGCACGAGTTGCGATATAAATGCTGTTGGCGTTTTCGAGCAAACATTGATTAATGGCAACGGCTGTGATAGTTTAATCATCACGACTATCGTTTATTCGGCGGCAGATACGACGAATATATCAGGCACGAGTTGCGATATAAATGCCGTTGGTGTTTTTGAGCAAACATTGATTAATGGCAATGGCTGCGACAGTTTAATCATTACGACGATTGCTTATGCGGCGGCGGATACGACTAATATATTCGATACGAGTTGCGATTTAAATGCCGTGGGCGTTTTCGAGCAGACATTGACAAATGGCAGTGGCTGCGATAGTTTAATCATCACAACGGTTGCTTATGCGGCGGCAGACACGACGAATATATTTGGCAGTTCCTGCGATTTAAATGCCGTGGGCGTTTTTGAGCAAACTTTGACAAATGGCAATGGCTGCGATAGTTTAATTATCACAACGATTGCTTATGCGGCTGCCGACACGACTGCCATATTCGATACTTCTTGCGATTTAAATGACGTCGGGGTGTTTGAACAGACGTTGGTCAATGCAAATGGCTGTGATAGTTTAATCATAACGACAATAACTTATGCGGCGGCGGATACGACCGCCATTTTTGATACTTCTTGCGATTTAAATGACGTCGGGGTGTTTGAACAGACGTTGGTCAATGCAACTGGCTGTGATAGTTTGGTAATCACAACCGTTACGCTGTTGCCAAGCGCAATGACTTCGCTCACTTCAACGACCTGCGACCCAACGCAGGCAGGCGTTTTCATCCAAAACCTAAATACGTGGCAGGGCTGCGACAGCACCGTGACCACTACGGTGACTTTGTTGCCTAGCGCAACGACGACGCTTTCGTCAACAACTTGCGACCCAACACAGGCAGGTGTTTTCATTCAAAACCTGAACACCTGGCAGGGCTGCGACTCAACCGTTACCACCACGGTGACGCTGTTGCCAAACACAACAACTTCAATAACCGCCACCACCTGCGACCCAACACAGGCGGGCGTTTTCATTCAAAACCTATCGACTTGGCAGGGCTGCGACTCGACCGTGACGACGACGGTGACGCTGACTGCGCCGCCCATGCTCACGGTCGCCACCTCGGACTTTGGCAGTTTCGGGACCAGTTGCAACGGGGCTAGTGACGGCTGGGCGCAGGCATCGGCCACGGGAGCGCCGCCGTTCCAGTTTGCGTGGGGAAATGGAGCGGCATCGCCGCTACTTGAGGGGCTTTCACCGGGTGTTTATTCGGTGATGGCAACGGACGGCAATGGCTGCACGACTGAAGGTTTTGCGGAAATCACTGGGCCGGAACCATTGGCCAACGCCCTTGGCATCACCGCCCTCGGCTGCTTCGATAATGGCTCCGGGGCCGTTCTTGCGAATGGCATGGGTGGCGTGCCGCCCTACGAGTTTTCCCTGAACGGTGGGCCGTTCCAGGCTTCCGGCACCTTCGGCGGGCTGGGCGCTGGCGCCTACCAAATCACGGTGCAGGACACCAACGGCTGCTCCGCCACCGACCTCGTGGCCATCAACGCACCCGTGCCACTCAGTGTGGAACTGGGCGACGATGTCTTCCTCGAACTCGGCGACGGCACGGCACTGTCGGCCTTGACGAACGTTCCGTTGGATTCGCTGGCGCAAATCAGCTGGTCGAACCCCGTCAACATGGAATGTCCCGGCTGCCCGGACCAGCAGGTGTTCCCGGTGGTGACCACGGCCTACACCGTGACGGTGTCGGACGCTCAGGGCTGCATCGCTTCTGATGGCGTGACGGTGTACGTTGACCGCACGAAAAACGTGTACGTCCCGAACGCCTTCTCGCCGGACGGCGACGGCATCAACGATTTGTTGCTGGTATTTGCGAAGGAAGGCCAGGTCAGGAAAGTGAAGTCCTTCCTCGTCTTCGACCGATGGGGTGAGAGCGCTTTCAAGTATTTCGACTTTCAGCCCAACGACCCGGCTGTGGGATGGGACGGCACGCACCGTGGGCAGTTGATGGACGCTGCGGTCTTTGTCTGGTTCGCAGAGGTGGAGTTCGTGGATGGGGAAACGGAGCTGTTCGAGGGGGATGTGTTGCTGGTGAGGTAAGGTGAATTCCTTTTTAAGATGATTCTGATTTGTGGTGATTTTGCCAAATAAACTTGGTTGTTTATTCCTGAAAAAGAAATACGCTGTCTTTTTTTTGAAAAAGCAACCATCCCTGTTACCAACCTGTCCTTGCATTCGTTCTTGTAAAAATCACCTGGACTATACTGTCCGCAAACTTTTCACAACAAAATTATATCGCAATGAAAAGACTTTTCCTTTGTACGATTTGCACTTTATCGCTATTGGTTTTCATGGGCCAAAGCTTGATGGCGCAACAAGCAACCCCCACTCCTTCCAACGATGACAATGTCATTATTATCCAAAAGACCCAAAATGATGACGGCACTTGGACGGTGAAAAAGAAAAGCATCCAAAAAGGTGAATCTGCGGATGCCTATTTCAAGGAAATGGATTTGGAAAATGCTACCGAGCAGGTTTCTGAAATCACCATCAACACCAATGGTAGTTCCAATGCGGACAATGCTGAAACCGTCATCATGATTCGCAAGGGCGGTAACAAAACTGAAATCAAATGGAACGGCGACGGCAATGATATGGATTTTAGCGGCCTTCATGACCTTTCAAAACTAGCCTTGATAAATGACACTGCTGAAGAGCCAAAAGCTTTCCTCGGCATTTATCCTGAAACGAAAGATGGTGGTGGCGTGCTTGTAACTGACATAGTTGCAGGTTCTGGGGCTGCCGACGCTGGCCTGCAAGCTGGCGATGTCATTACAGCCATTGATGGTGCAACTTTGGCATCTCATGGTGATTTGAGTAGGACCATGGCCACTCACAAGGCAGGTGATGCAGTCAAAATCACTTTTCAGCGGGAGGGTCAATCCATGACTACAACTGCGGTGCTCACTGGTAAAAAACGTGAAAACCATAGCTACAATTACAATTATAACTACAACTATAATTACAATTACGACTACAACTATTCGGATGAACGCAACCCTTGCGAAGTGTTTATCGGTGTGGTGAATGGTAGTTGGGGCAACGGGGAGAAAGGTGTAGGCGTGTCAGGTATTATTGCCGGCTGGCCAGCCGAAGAAGCAGGTTTGAAAGTAGGTGACCGCATTCTTTCCATGGACGGCATGGAGGTCAACTCCCACAGCGAACTGCTTGCGGCTCGCAACAAACACAAAGCTGGTGAGCGTTTCACGTTGGGCATCCTTCGGGATGGCAATGAAATCAAAGTCAAAGCACGTTTCAAGGAATGTCCTGGTGTGGAAACGCCAAACGAGGAACTGGAGAATGCAAAGATTGAGCAGCCTACACAGCCACAGCTTGATAACAACCTCCAATTGGAGGAACTCACCGCCTACCCGAACCCAACTTACGGCGATTTGAACGTTCAGTTCAAAGGCGAGGCGGTTCCAACAACGGTAACAGTTACAGACATCAGTGGCAAGCAGGTTTTCAATGAGTCATTGCCTAATTTTGATGGCTATTATAGCCGCCAATTGGACGTGACAAACGGCACACCGGGCACTTTATTGGTGACTATCCGCCAAAACGGAAAGGTCGTGACCAAGCCAGTCGTGCTTTTGACAAGGGCTTAAATGGTGAAGCGGAATTAATTGAAAGTTGGGCAGCACATCCTGAAAACTTCAATCGTAAAACAACAATTGAGCGGGTCAACAATCGGGTATTGTTGGCCCGTTCCTTTTTTGGTAGCTTTGCCACATTAATTAGGAATTAGTTATTGGTTATTAAATTGGCATTTCATCCATAAAATACCCAATACCTAATTTCTAATTACCAAAAGCAAAGTTTACCATGAGAAACACCTTTAAGGCCCTGCTTTTTTGCATCGCCATTTTTAGTTTAAATACCAAGGCCGAAGGCCAATCGCCCAAACGGGAATTCCGTGGCGCTTGGGTCGCAACAGTTGCTAATATTGACTTCCCCTCCACGCAGGGCCTCAGCGAACAGCGCTTTAGGGACGAGTGGGTTGAAACCGTTGACTTGTTGAAAGAAGCAGGTTTCAATGCAGTGCTTGCGCAGGTCAGGCCAACCGGGGATGCATTTTACCGTTCCAAAATCTCACCTTGGTCAAAATACCTTTCTGGCAAACAAGGCAAGCCCTTGGCAGATGCGTTCGACCCGCTGACGTTCATGGTGGAAGAGGCGCACAAACGCAATTTGGAATTTCACGCTTGGCTGAACCCCTACCGGGCAAGCATGGACACAAGCACCGTCACCCTCTCCGAAATGCACCCGTACAAGAACCATCCAGAATGGTTCATGAGCTACGGCGGCAAGCTGTATTTCAACCCAGCAATGCCAGAGGTGCGGAATTATATCACCGAAGTCGTGACGGAAATCGTGATGGACTATAAAGTGGACGGCATCCATTTTGACGACTACTATTATCCTTACCCAGCGGCAGGTGAGTTGCTGCCCGATGCGGCGGATTTTGCAAAGTATGGGTTCGGCTTTTTCAGCATCGAAGACTGGCGCAGACACAACGTGGACATGCTCATCGGACAGATTTCGAGTATGATAAAATTGGTGTCCCCTTCGGTAAAATTTGGGGTTAGCCCCTTCGGTGTTTGGCGAAATTCGAGCAAAGACGCAGCCCTTGGGTCAGCCACTCGTGCGGGCGTTGCCACCTACGACGACCTGTACGCCGATGTGCGCAGCTGGCTCGAAAAAGGCTGGGTGGATTATGTGGTGCCGCAGATTTACTGGCATATTGGATTCTCGCTGGCAGATTACGAAGTGCTGTTGAATTGGTGGGCAAAAAATTCTTTCGGACGCAACGTGTATGCGGGTCAAGCCTCCTACAAAGTAGGCGTGAACAAAGAGCCTGAGTGGGGGAATGGCCGAGAAATCCCAAAGCAGGTGCGCCTTAACCGCTCCACGCCTGGCATTCAAGGCAGTATTTTTTACAATTTTACTTCGCTTCGCAAAAACCCTTTTGGCATCACCGATTCGCTCCGCATCAATTATTATAAAACGCCTGCTTTGTTGCCTGAATTGGGATATATGAAATTACCGGTCGCACCGACACCAACCATAGAAAAGCCAAGGTGTGTAAAAACAGGTGGACTCAAGTTCCATTGCACCATGAAAGACCCTGATAAAGCTGCAAAAACGCTGGTGATTTACAGGTTCGAGGACCGCCGCCCCGGCGACTATAACAACCCTGAAAACATCCTGCAAATCATCCGGCTGAACGGTGAGACGAAAGTGGAAGTGGTGGATGAAACTGCTGCAAAAGATAAAACTTACACCTATGTTGCTTCCACAATGAATGCACAGCACACGGAGAGTTTGTTAAGCAATTGGCATGCAGTGAAATTGGGTAAATTTAGGGTTAAAAAAGTCAGATAGGGAAAAGCAGCGGTGTACAAGGTATCAGACTTGCAACGTGACGGACAGTTTGCAAGAATAGCAACTGTTTTTGCAAAAAAAAGCAGCGAAAATAGCCGCTGAAAACGTTGCTAATATTGGGTATTCGTTTTATTGAGCTGTTTTTTTACACCACTAGCTAAAACCTTAAGTTATGAAAAAAAAAACTACAACTATTCTGATTTTCTCACTTTTTGCCACCTGCTCCTTTGCCAGTAACATCACCGACCCATTTTGGCAACAGGCATTCAATGCAGGGCTGCCCGGTTCCTGGACCATTGGCGATGAATCGGGGCAAGGCGTGCTCTGGGAACGCTGCGAAAACCCTTATACCTGCTTACCGAATTCAATTACAAGTACCTCCTGCCGCAACGACGAATTTCGCTCCAATGGTTTCGAGGATGGATTCATGTTCGTAAATTCCATTGATCATGGTCAATTGCCGAACAATAGTATAAGCTATTTGCAGAGTGAACAAATTGACTGCACGGACAAATCCAAGGTTTTCATTCAATTTCAGACTTATATCCATGCGGCAGATATAAACAGCCCAACCAGCAATGCGGTGCTGCGGGTAAAATCAGGCAATGGACCTTGGACAACCTACACTGTTTTTCCTTACCTGAACCCAGCCTCCGTTGAGAAAATGGAATCTTGGAACCCCGAAACCGTTTTGATAGATATTTCTGCAGCTGCTGCCAACAAACCCAATATTACAATTGAATGGAATTGGACTGCCAATAGTGATGTGACCTGGATGCTGGACGATGTGGCTTTATTTGATGTTGACCCACAGGTGGACAATGTGGTTTGGGGACTAACGCAAGGCAATTTTTCCGGTGGTTTGAACGGGTGGTCCGTTACCGTGGAATCGGACACCTGCCGATGGAGGTGGAAGAACACTGGGTTGGCTTACTTGCCGACTGGAGGTGCTAAGGCAGATTTTTATGCCTGTTGGCCCGGTGCAGAAAATGGTGCTATGCTGATGAACGCATCTCCTTGTAGCCTCCCTGGCCTAAACACCCAGTATTCAAAAAGTGACCTGCTTTCGCCAACTATCAATTTATCAGGAGTAAATTTTGATACAAAATTGAACCTAAAATACAATCAAGCATTTGCGGTGGCCAACGCAGCGCCTTTTTTTGGATTGCCAATCACCTCCGTAGCCGTCAGTATTGACAATGGACAGAGTTATATTGACACAATTGATGTGAATTCCCAACAGCCGTGGTTGCAAGGAAAATGCGAGGAAGTTAGCGTCCGGCTACCTGGCATTGTGGCCGGAAAACCGCAAGTTAGGTTAAAGTTTATGTTTGCTGGAGATACCCATTTTTGGATGGTGGATAATGTACGAATCACTTATGCCAATGACCAGGACATGGTGCTCAACCCCGCTTTTTACAATATATCACCAGATTTCAAGCAACCCAAGAATCAACTTCGACCGATTAGGTTATTTGCACAAATAAAAAATGCTGGAAATTCAATCATGGAGGATGTTAAAGTGTTGGTTGAGGTGAAAAACAATTCAAATTTCGTCGTTTTCAAGGACTCCTTGGAATTTGGAATGGTGGAACCAAGCGATACCTGGTTGGACGTTGTTTTTCCAAACAAGTTTTTGCCTGAACCGCAAGTGGGAAATTATCAAATTTTTTATCGTGTAAAATCAAGCACTCCAGACCAAACCCTGAGCAATAACAGCGTTCATTGGGATTACGAAGTGACGGAAGGGGTATTTGCAAAAAATGATTTTTGTAAATCCAACGTTGGCTATTTTTTGCCAACAGATTCTTACGACTATGAAATCGGCAACTGCTATTATGTTCAGAAAGGCAGCGGGTTAAAAGCGAGCAGTGTAAGTTTTGCCTATCGAAACACCGGAAATCTGGCTGCGGCAAATGCAGTGCTTAGTATCAATTTATACCAATGGAAGAAGGGCAGTAATATGGGCGATGCCAATGGTGATACAATTGCGAACGCCGACGAATTTGAATTGATTGCCTACAATGCCTACAATGCTTCAGCAGATGATAGGGACATGGTCGTGACGGTACCCGTTTCCGGCGAAATGGATTCGGTGGACCTTGCGGATAGCACCTACTATTTCGTCACGATTGGTTACCTCGATCCAGTTGCAATTGGGGGAACCATTATGCCTTTCCCGATAGCTGGCAGTGAAGAGTTTAACTATGGTGCCATGTTTTACAATTCTTACGAAGATGGAATTCCAGCCTTCACTTCTATGCTGAGGGAAGGAGATGAAACCTATTTCAGGGCAAATGCTTGGGCACTTAGGCGGATACCTTTTATCAATTTGAACGTGGTCCAATACGTTTCAGATACCTACCAGCCATTTCAAAAGCGTCAGAACCTGGCGATAGCCCCGAATCCAGCCAATGAAACAATCCAGATAAGTTGCGATTTTGTCAGCCACAATCAACCAACCCAAGTGGAAATTTTTGACATTTGCGGCCGTTTGGCACTGCGCAGGGAATTTCAAAACGGATTTGTCAGCCAGATGCCAATAGATGTTTCAAGACTAAGCAACGGTTCTTATACCTTGCGGGTCATTTCGGGAGCAAATACAGCTAGTCGAAAATTAGTGGTCACCCACTAGTGGAGACAAACTTAGAAATCTTCTTTTCGATTGTCTTATTCTGATGATAAAAAATTGATTACCAATTCTTTAGTTCATAAAATAATTCAATCTGCTTCAACGCATTTATTCATTAAATCTAAATTTAAAAATGAAGAATTTTACAAAAAAATTATTTGGCCTATCAGTTTTGATGGCTTTTACCTTTCTTACAAATGCCCAAACAGTGATTTGGGGAGGTACTGGTGACCCCAATGGCGAATTTGCTGGGGGTCTTAACGACTGGACAGTAGCGGCAATTGGCGATCCAGATGCACTTTGGGTTTGGGAGGCGGATGGCAGGGCTGACCTTGGCGCTTATTCCGGTACTCAAGCGATTCAATCACCTTCAGTTGCCAATGGTGCAGTCGTTTTCGACTCAGATTTTTATGACAATGCTGGGATGCAAGGCAATTTTGGAAATGGCGTCGCACCAGCACCTCAGTTGGGTGAGCTGATTTCACCAATCATTGACCTGACCGGTCAGCCAAGTGTGTCTTTGAAGTTTAACCAATACTATCGCAATTTCCAGAGCAGCTGCTTAGTGGCATGGTCAAACGATGGTGGTTCAACTTGGGTGGACACTTTTGATATCAATTCAACAGTGCTTATCAATGCAGGAACAGTGGCCAATGATGTGAAGGTTATTCCATTATTGGGAGGTGGCGGCACAGCCCAGTTTCAGTTCAAGTTCATCTTTGATGCAAATTATTATTTTTGGGTGATTGACGATGTATCTATCATTGAACGTCCTGAATTTGACCTGTCACTTGGTGACTTCTTCTTTTCCCCTGCAAGTTATGCCCAGCCACTTTCACAAATCACCAACGATACAATGGGATTTAGTGTGGACGTGAACAACTACGGCAGGGTGCCACAAGACGATGTGATGCTGAAAGTCGAAGTATTTAGGGGTACTACTGTCGTCTATACAGATGAAATCAATATTGGAACTATTCTGCCTACTACATCTTTCGATTCTACGCAGACCTATTTCTTCGACGATATGTTTACCCCAGACATGCTTACGGTGGGTACATATAATCTGAGGTATAGCGTTAGCAGTGCCAATACGGACTCTAACAATTCTAATAATACCGTTCAACAGGAGTTTAGGGCCACCACAAATTTTTTCTCCAAAGATGACCAGGACGATAATTTTGTTGGAGCGGTTCGGCCAAGTGCCAGTGGTGACTATTTTGTAGGGAATCTCTACACTACAAGCCAAAATTGGGTGGATAATTTCCAAGCTACCAGGGCAGTTTTCTCTTGCGCCGTAAACCAAGACGATCCAATTGCAGACAAGGCTGTCAATGTTTACCTGTTGTCTATACACGACGATATTCTTCCTGGCCTTGATAATTTTGACGACCAAAATGGGGATGTAACTTCACATCCAGATTTGGATTTGTTAGGATTTGGAAATCATGTATTCGTAACCTACAATAATTATGACGATGTTTCGGTCGACTTGTCTGACCTGGACGAAGGAACCCTAGGTATTCCACTTAATCCAGGTACTAGGTATTTCTTAATGGCGGAATATTCTGGCGATGCTAGCTCTATTTTCCATTCATTTAACACGAAGATTAAGTATTTCCAATTGTCCACGCTTTTGGTTACTGACAACTGGTTTACTTTCGGCCCTGAAGATGCCGCTGTTATGAGGATGTTTATTTCACTTTACAGTACCTCCGACGAAGTAAGCCTCCCAGATAATTCGCTAACTTTCTATCCAAATCCAGCCAGCACTAACCTGAACGTTGACATCAATTTGGAAGAGCCAAGCCTCGCCAATATTACCATAGCTGACCTTAATGGCCGGGTAATTGAAATTGACGAAGTGGAAAATGCTTTCAAGCAGAACAGGCAATATGATGTTTCTGGCCTTGCAAATGGAACATACATCGTACGGATTGCAACAAAAGCGGGTACTAAAACGAAGAAATTCGTGGTACAGCACTAATTAGCAACCACCAGATTTTGATACAAAAACGCCTGAATGTTCAATCATTCGGGCGTTTTTGTTTGTCGTAAAGTTTAATTCGGTATGTTTGGCGAAAGATTTTTTTCAATAAAACCTGACCATGCAAGACCGCAGAAAATTTCTCCATCGCCTTGCCGGAGCAGCTGGCTTCGCTGCTTTCTCTCCGTTTATCAACTCTGTGCAAGGAGAAATCCTTCTGGAAACCATGGACCGAAATGCACACCGCTCGGCCTCCGACCTTGCAACCGATGAGGATTTTTGGTACCTCATCCAGCAGGCCTACACCGTTTCACCCAATATCCTCAACCTGAACAATGGCGGCGTAAGTCCCCAACCAAAGGTCGTGCAGGAGGCAGTGGAGCATTACAACAGACTTGCCAACGAGGCCCCCAGCTATTATATGTGGCGGGTTTTGGACCAGGGCCGTGAACCACTTCGGTCGAAATTGGCTGAGATAGCAGGTTGTTCCTCCGAAGAAATCGCTATCAATAGGAACACAACGGAGGCGCTTGCCAATATCATTTTTGGCCTTCGGTTAAAAGCTGGCGATGAAGTTGTTTTGACCAAACAGGATTACCCCAACATGATTAACGCTTGGAAACAGCGAGAAATGCGGGATGGTATCGTGCTGAAATGGCTCAATTTTGAATTCCCAATTGAGGATAACGACCTGATTGTCAAACAGTTTGAAAATGCTTTTACCTCGAAAACGAAAATCGTGCACATCACCCACATGGTAAATTGGAACGGCCAGGTCTTGCCAGCCAAGCAGATAGCCCAAGCCGCCCACCGCCGTGGAATCGATGTGTTGTTGGATGGCGCCCACACCTTTGCACATATTGATTACAAGATCCCCGACCTTGAGTGTGACTACTTTGGCACCAGCCTCCACAAATGGCTCTGCGCCCCTTTTGGAACTGGGCTTTTGTATGTAAAAAAGGATAAAATCAAAAACCTGTACCCCTTGATGTCCGCTGATGACCCCGAAAGCGATGACATCCGTAAGTTTGAGCATCTCGGTACCCGCTCGTTTGCCACCGAAGAAGCCATTGGTCATGCGGTCAATTTTCACTTAATGATTGGAACGGAGCGAAAAGCACAACGACTTTTTTACCTGAAAAAATATTGGACTGACAAGGTCATGAATTTGCCGGGAGTGAGCATTGGCTCACCGCTGAAACATGGGTACAGCGGGGCGATTGCTCTGCTGCAAATCGAAGGGAAAGAGCCGGTGGAGTTGAGTGAACTGCTTTTCGGTAAATTCAAAATCCATACGGTAGGCATCAATTGGGAAAACATCCATGGGGTGCGGATAACCCCAAATGTTTATACCAGTTTGAACGATTTGGATAGGCTCGTTGATGCAATTACTCAAATTGCAAAGACCTAGGAAAAAACCAATAGTTTGCTACTTTTGCGCCTCAAATAAACGGATGCAGTTGGTCGAATGCCCTGCCGCAATTCTTCGTTTTACATCCATCACTCCATAATTTTTAAAAATGGTTATTGAACAAAACACCGTTGTCAGCCTTCACTACAGGTTGACAGAAAGTACGGTTACAGGCGAACTAGTTGAGGAAACATTTGGCAGCGAGCCGCTTGTTTTTTTGTTTGGTGCGGGGCAAATGATTCCTGAGTTTGAGCGGCAGCTCGCAGGGAAAGCCGCTGGCGACCAATTCGCATTTGGCATCAAATCGGACGAGGCTTACGGCCCACACGACCCAAATGCTGTAGTTCCGCTACCAATGTCCACTTTTGAAGTGGATGGCGAAGTGGATGCTGAAATGCTTGAAATTGGTACTGTAATACCTATGTCGGACGACCAAGGAAACCGCCTCAACGGGATAGTAAAAGAGGTGAACAGTGAAGAAGTTGTTATTGATTTCAATCACCCGATGGCAGGTACTGACCTCTATTTCACGGGTACCATTGAATCGCTCCGTGCTGCCACAGCTGAAGAAGTTGAACATGGTCATGTGCATGGGCCAGGCGGTCACCACCATTAAATGGTTGCACCAGAATTTCTTCTGAAACATCCATATTTCTGGAAGAAAACCACCTGATTTTTTGGCAGAACGGCATTGGAGTTATTCAATGCCGTTTTGCATTTCGCCAGTTTGTGCTTTTCTTTAAGCCAAATTTGAAGCACAGCTAAAGTCTTAGAATTTATGAAAATTGACATCGAAAAAAACAAGAACGAAGACTCCATGAAACTCCAGATAACGCTGATGAAACACCGATTGGTGAAAATCAGGCTGGGAGGCGGTACCAAAAAATTGGAAAAACTCCAAGCAGAGGGGAAGCTTTCGGCAAGGGAGCGCATAGATTATTTGGTGGATAAGGGGGCGGAATGGCTGGAAGTAGGTGCTTTTGCTGGCTATGACATGTACCAAGAGCAGGGCGGCTGCCCAGCGGGTGGGGTAGTGGTTGCTTTAGGAAAAGTAAGTGGTCGGCTCTGTGTAATTGTTGCGAATGATTCGACCGTGAAAGCAGGGGCATGGTTTCCAATTACCGGTAAAAAGAACCTGCGGGCGCAAGAAATCTCGATGGAAAACAGACTGCCCATCATTTATCTCGTGGACAGTGCCGGGGTTTTTCTTCCGATGCAGGACGAAATTTTCCCTGACAAAGAGCATTTTGGGCGCATGTTTCGGAATAATGCAAAAATGTCGGCAATGGGCATCGTTCAGATTGCGGCCATTATGGGCAGTTGTGTGGCAGGTGGCGCTTACCTTCCTATCATGTCAGATGAGGCGCTGATAGTGGAAGGCAGCGGTAGTATTTTCTTGGCTGGCCCTTATTTGGTAAAGGCTGCCATTGGCGAAGATGTGGACAAAGAGACGCTCGGTGGCGCTAAAACGCAAACAGAAATCTCAGGTATTTGCGATTACAAAGTGAAGGATGACAAGGAATGCCTCGATACCATTCGGGATTTGATGGACAAACTGGGAAGCACAGAAAAGGCTGGCTTTGACCGCATTGCGCCAGCAAAACCAAAGTTCAAAGCTGGGGAGATTTACCAAGTTTTTCCCGCCGATGCTGGAAAACAGTATGAAACGGAGGAGATTTTACAATGCCTCGTGGACGATTCAAAGCTCACTTATTATAAAAAGGATTACGGTAAAACCATCTCATGCGTCTATGCCAGAATTGATGGTTGGGCGGTAGGCATTGTCGCAAATAACCGGACAGTGACCAAATCGGCTACAGGTGAGCTGCAATTCGGTGGCGTTATTTACTCCGATTCGGCGGACAAAGCGGCCCGTTTTATCATGAACTGCAACCAAAAGAAAATCCCGTTGGTCTTTATGCACGATGTGTCTGGTTTCATGGTCGGAAGCCGCAGCGAGCATGGCGGAATCATCAAGGATGGTGCAAAAATGGTCAATGCAGTGTCAAATTCCACCGTTCCGAAATTTAGCATCGTGATGGGGAACAGCTATGGTGCTGGAAATTACGCCATGTGTGGAAAAGCTTACGACCCTCGTCTCATCGTGGCTTGGCCGACAGCGAAAATTGCGGTGATGGGAGGAGCGCAAGCCGCTAAAACACTGCTCCAGATTCAAGTTGCATCCCTAAAATCGAAGGGTCAGGAGATTACCCCAGAGGATGAAACCAAGCTGCTGGAAAACATCCAACAAAAATATGACGAGCAGACAACGGCCTACTATGCAGCAGCCCGGCTTTGGGTGGACGCCATTATTGACCCTGCAGAAACCCGCCAATGGATTTCGACAGGCATCGAGATGGCAAACCATTCTCCGATTGAGCGGTTTAATGTGGGAGTTTTTCAAGTTTAATTTTCACTCCCCAAAAAACTCAATATCAATGAACAACGTAGAAAGTACTCCTGATAAAAAAACTTGGTACAAACGCCTCGGCATAGCGGGCATTCTTTTTTTTACAATAAAAGGATGTATCACCCTAGGCCTGATGATTTGGGCTGGGAAATGCGCAATTGGGTAATTTCCGATGAAAAATTTTGCGACAATTTTGTTGGTTTTGCTGACGATTGGGCTTGCAAAAGCGCAGGGAGCCAGGCTGCGTTTTGATTCAAAATGGAAAATGTCGAACCTTGAAAATACTAGCTTTTCTTTGTCAAAAAAATTGCTGGTTGCTCCGCAAATCCAACAGACGCCTATGCCGCAGGCGTGGTGCTATTCCGACCTCGCTTTTTTCTGCAAAATAGAAGTGAAAATGGAAAAAGCTGCTCGTTTCCCCGTCAAATTCAGGCTAGGTGATGTGCAGTACGTTGACCAATTGGAAGGCAAGCGGCCAAGCTATTGACCATATTTTTCAATCCTCAACTTATTATTCTGTTTCGACGGTGCTTTCGGTCAAAATTCGTTTTGCTACCAATCCAATTTTCTCCGCTTTTTTTAACATAAATTGGTAGGCTTCCCCGAAATTATTTTTCACCTCGCCATCCAAAATAGCTTCCCGAATCGCATTTTTTATGACACCAACTTCCCGGCTTGGTGGTATCTCAAAAGTGTTCATAATATCAATTCCACTAACGGGAGGTTGCCAGTTTCTCAGGCGGTCGCTTTCCTCCAATTCGATGATTCGCTCCCGCAAAATCTCATAGTTTTCGAGGTAACGCTTCACTTTCGAGTCATTTTTCGAGGTGATGTCAGCTTGCGCCAACAACATCAGAGAATCAATGTCTTCCCCGGCATCGAACAGTAATCGGCGAACGGCACTGTCCGTTATTTCTTCCTTCGTTAAAGCGATGGGGCGCAGGTGGAGCTGCACCATTTTTTGCACGAACTTCATTTTTTCGTTCGTCGGCAGCCGCAGTTTCTTGAAAATGCGGGGCACCATAGCAGCCCCCAAGGTCTCGTGCCCGTGAAAAGTCCAGCCGCCTTCATCCAAGTTGAACCGTTTTGTTGGTGGCTTCGCAATGTCGTGAAGCACTGCCCCCCAGCGCAGCCAGATATCGTTGGATTTTTGACAAAGATTATCCACTACTTGGAGGGTATGGTAAAAATTATCCTTGTGGCCAATGCCTTCCCGTACTTCTACACCGTGCAAGGCCACCAATTCAGGAAAAATGATTTCGAGCAGGCCCGTATTGAACAACAATTTGAAGCCGACCGATGGGGTAGGCTCCGCCAAAATCTTCTCCATTTCGGTGGTAATTCGCTCCTGCGAAACGATGTTGATGCGGTTGCGGTATTTTGAAATGGCCCGAAGCGTTTCCTCCTCGATTTTAAAACCAAGTTGGGTAGAAAAACGGATGGCCCGCATCATCCGCAATGGGTCGTCGCTGAAAGTGCGGCCAGGTTCGGTTGGCGTCTTGATGATTTTTTCTTCCAAATGCTGCAAGCCACCGAATGGGTCAACGATATTGCCAAAGTCCTCGTCATTCAAGCTGATGGCAAGGGCATTGATGGTAAAATCACGGCGGAGTTGGTCGTCTTCGAGTGTTCCAAGCTCCACTTCCGGCTTCCGACTATCGGAACGGTAGCTTTCTTTTCGGGCGCCCACAAACTCGATTTCCATGTCTTTGTGCCGTAGCATCGCCGTACCAAATCGGCTGTAAAACGCTACACGTGGCCTTGGACTAAGCAGCGCAGCCACGGCATTTGCCAGTTGGATGCCATCGCCCACGCATACGATGTCAATGTCTTTGGTCTGTCTGGCGAGCAGGCGATCACGTACGTATCCTCCCACGACATAGGCAGGTACGCCGCAGTTTTTGGCTGCTTTCGCAATGAGGTTGAAGACCTCTCTTTCTTGTGGTAAAATATTGAAAACCAATGGGTTAGTGCTTCGTGATTTATTTATGTTAACAGTTGGTTTTGTATAAAAATGGTGGTTTTACCAATTTTTCACTAAATCCATTTCACTGTAGGCTTCCAAGATTTCATCCAAAATTCCAAACAAGGCCGAAGGTGAATACTCCTCCACCAAACGACTTCGATAAGGTTTTATATTTTGAAACCCCTTAAAATAGTTGGTGTAGTGCCGCCGCATCTCCACCACGCCTAGTTTCTCTCCTTTCCAATCAATCGAAGTTTGGAGGTGCTGCCGGGCAGCATCCACCCGCTCTTCGGTGGTTGGTGGGGGCAGTATTTCGCCAGTTGCAAAGAAGTGTTTGATTTCCCGAAAGATCCAAGGATACCCAATGGCTGCCCGCCCAATCATTATACCATCAATGCCATAACGGTTACGGTATTCAAGCGCTTTTTCAGGGCTGTCCACGTCGCCGTTTCCAAATATTGGAATGTTCATCCGAGGGTTTTCTTTCACTTTCGCAATCCATGACCAATCAGCCTCACCTTTGTACATCTGCTTCCTGGTTCGCCCATGAATCGTAAGTGCCTGAATGCCAATATCTTGCAATCGTTCTGCTACTTCAACGATATTGATGGTTTTGTCGTCCCAGCCAAGTCGGGTTTTTACAGTGACGGGTTTATTGGTGCTTTTCACAACAGCGGCTGTGAGCTCGACCATTTTCGGAACATCTTGAAGAAGGCCAGCCCCAGCCATTTTGCAAGCGACTTTGGCCACTGGGCATCCGTAATTGATGTCAATCACATCTGGGTTTGCACCCTCAACGATATGAGCGGCCCTAATCATATTCTCCAATTGCCCGCCAAAATACTGAATACCGATGGGGCGCTCATAGTCGAAAACCTCCAGCTTTTTGAAGCTTTTGTCTGCATCATGCACAAGGCCGTCAGCACTGATGAACTCGGTGTACATCATGTCTGCGCCCTGTTCCTTGCAGAAGCGGCGGAAGGGTGGGTCGCTTACGTCCTCCATGGGGGCGAGCAGCAGCGGAAAGTCCGCTAGTTCAACATTGCCAATTTTAACCATAAAACAATTTTGGTTTGGGAGCGCAAAGTTAAGTGGAAAAGCGCCAAAAAGGGGTTTGGGTCTGATAAATTGCAAAAATGAATGCCATAAGAAAATTAATCGCCTTTTTCAAAATAAGGGTTGCGGCCAGGCGTTCTAATTTTGAAAATACATCCAATTATCCACACACATTTATGGTATAAACTTACCTGCCAAGTTCTCAGTTCAATTTTTGCATGGCTAGTGCAACACGACTTAAATGGCTCTAACGGGCTTTTGAAGTCAGATAATTGAGCCTTCCTGTCTGAAATACTTCAAATCGTTTACCATCAATAGGGGATTTCCCCTTTTTGGTTGTCTTGATATAGAATTAAGCACATTCTTCTGTGAAGGTTCACCGAACTGCTATTAATTCTGTCAAAACACAAATTTTATTTGAAAAGTTTTAAATTCTGATTCCGTGTTGCTTCCGCACTCCAAGCTGCAGTGCGATTTATTTAATTTCGGAATTTAGTTCTGTAATTTATTGTATTTCGGAATTAATAGAATTTAAGACGAGTGAATTTAATGTCATTTTAAAATAAAATTTTAAAATTGGCGTTGTAAGCTAAGTCAAAACCGCACACTTTTGCGGCCAGAATTAAATCACATATCCACAACATTTAGATTCTTGTAAATACCGAATACGCATTTACAAAGTCTGTAACATCAAAACCATTTTTTCCCATGAAGAACATCCATTTTATCATCGCAATCTTTTGCCTCAGCCTGGCAACTGCCCACTCTCAATCCGGTAAAATTAACCTCAGCGCAGGTGTTGGTTTTGAGCCAACTACGCTCATGGACAAAGCCAGCGTGAGTACCCTACCTATGACTTTTAAGTTAGGGTATCAAATTTCGCCACTGTTTAGCTTGAACGCCATTGGTGGTTACAGTTCATCCACGTCGAAAACAAATCTCATAGACGATGGTGTAGCTGTCAATTCAACTACAACACAAAGCTTCCTAGGGCTTCGTGGTGAACTCAAGAAGAGCTTGGGCGATAGGTTTGAAGTTTACGGTGGCGGCACTTTTGGCTATATGAAAAAAGACTTTGCTGAAAAAACAACTACTGGCAAAAGCTACCTTCGCAATAGCGGCGAACCAACTCCAAACAACCCAAATGCAGCCAAAGGCACAATGTTTTACGCAGGTTTTGTAGGTACTACCTTCTTTCCAATCAAGCATGTAGGCCTTTTCGCTGAAGTAGGTTATGGCGTTTCCCTGCTGAACGGAGGTGTTACTGTTAGGTTTTAAAAACAGAGAATTAGGTTAGTTTTTAACCCCAAGTTTAATAAAAAAGTCCTGGCGCCAGCAATTGGCGACCAGGACTTTGTTTTTTATGGGAATAGAAAATCGCTTATTTGTCAACACCAATCGGTAATGTGTTCTGCGCAACCTGCGCTGCCATTGTCAGCGCTGAAATAGAATGGTGCACATCACTTCTTTCAGCAAGAAAAATTTCCAAAAAGTCAAGTTCTTTCTCTTTCGAGCCATTTTTCAAAACTTCCACCTTGGTTGTCCCGGGCAAAACATTTATCCTAAAACCTGGATGTTCATTCTTTTGACTGTCAGAAAGGATTTTGATATTGTTGAAATCAGTGTCAAGGCTTTTAAGATTGACTTTTGTCGTAGTCGTGTTTGACCCTGATTTGTTCTCAATGATGAGATTTTGGTTGTCATCAATCAAAACGGTTACGTCATCCACGCCTGGCACTTTTCCCTTTGAAGCAGTGTAGCTTTGTTGAAGCGTTTGAAGCGCCTTGGTCATCATGCTTTTTGGGTCTCCACCATTTGTAGCATTTGCCTTAAGTTCATCTGTCTTTTTGCTAGAGTCAGTTTTGACCCAAGTTGATTCTCCAACAGGAGTAGCGTTCACAACTTCAGGGTTTTCCCTACTGCAAGAAAAAAACAAGATGAGTAGTGCAAAAAGCAAAATTGAATTTTTTACCATGGGATAAATTTTATCGGTTAAAAAAAATATTTGGCCAAGCGGATTTGCTTGACGACATATCATTGGCAAACTTAATGCCTTTTGTGTGGGTTCAAGGAAAAAAATTGGTATTGAAATATGCTTTGACCAATAATTCGCTGCGAGATATTCAGCAATGACGTGATTTTGCTAAAAACTCAGCGCCGATTTTTAAAAGTTTTTTATTGCGGAAATTTATTGTGGATTAATTTTGTGCCCACAAAAACCAATTCGGCATTTCCAACGTAATTAGGTTAGGTGTGACGAATTTTAAAGTTCTAGTCTAAAAAAAAAATCACGAATGGGAAATCTCTCAATTCTCCAAGAAATGCAGATAAATGAAGTGACGGTGCAGGATAATGGTACTGCTGTCATCGGTTGCGCTTTTTTTCAAGACGCAAAACTCCAAATAATCGTTCATGATAATTTGGGTAGGAACGTTTTGTCAGAATACTTTCATGTGAAGGTAAGCACCGATAAATTACTCATTGACACTACCAATTTGAAACCTGGCAATTTCCACGCATGGGTTTACGTGGGAGATAAAGTTTTTATCAAGCATTTTTCCTTGCCAGAGGTCAGTGATTCAGGGTTCTTGAATAAAATTTTTTCAAAATTCAGGTAAAAGCCCCTACAAAGATATTATTGGTTGGAATGCTTCTTCAACCAATCAAAAACGCTGTTTTCCATTCGCTCCCCTATTCCTGTGGCTTCAGCCCTGTTGAAATCCCTTCCAGTCAGCAATTCATACAATTCAATGTATCGGTCAGATACCGTCTCAACAAAAACATCGGGCATCATTGGCATTACATCACCTTCATGGCCTTGAAAGCCATGGTCCATGAGCCACTCCCGCACAAATTCCTTGGATAGCTGCTTTTGAGGCTCGCCCTTAGCTTGAAGCGCTTCGTAACCCTCAAGGTGGAAGTACCTTGAACTGTCTGGTGTGTGGATTTCGTCAATCAAGTAAATGGTTTCATCCTTTTTCCCAAACTCATATTTCGTATCAACCAGGATGAGCCCTCTTTCGGCAGCCATTTTTGTCCCTCGCTCAAAAAGTGCCAGCGAGTATTGCTCCATGAGCAGGTAATCCGCTTCGCTCACGATGCCTTGACGGATAATTTCCTCCCTTGAAATATCTTCATCGTGCCCCTCATCCGCCTTGGTAGCAGGCGTGATGATGGGGTGGGGGAATCGGTCATGCTCCTTCATTCCTTCTGGCAATTCGACGCCGCATAGTACCCGAAGACCAGCTTTGTAAGTGCGCCAAGCATGGCCGGTCAAGTAGCCCCGCACCACCATTTCAACTCGAAAAGGGTCGCAACGGTGGCCAATGGCGACGTTTGGGTCTGGAGTGGCGACAAGCCAATTTGGACAAATATCCCGGGTGTTTTCAAGAAAATATGCCGCAATCTGATTCAATACTTGGCCTTTATAGGGAATTGGTCTGGGCAGTATATGGTCGAAAGCAGAAATTCTGTCGGAGGCTATCATGACCAAAAAATCAGCAACGGAATAGACATCCCTGACCTTGCCGTGGTAAACTCCCCATTGACCAGGGAAATTGAAGTCTGTACGACTGACGCTTCTTTTTTCAATTGATTCCATGCTGCGTTTGTTGTGATTTTTCGGCAAATGTAGGTAGGAATTGCGATTTTGGGATCAATAAAAAAGGCTCGACAAGAGATGCCGAGCCTTTCTTTTTGGCGATTGCTTATTATAAATTTTTCACTGAATTCCTATCTGAAATAATGTCTTTCAATTCTTTTAACATCTCGTACTGGTGGGGAGCTACCCGTTTGATGGCTTCTTTGATGGCTACAAATGTGCCTTTCTCTAAGGCGTCATTGCTCATTTGTTTAATCTGGACTTTCATGTATTCTACATCCTCTATCAGAAGTGACTTCAGGGACGGAATGTCATGCCAGTCGCCTTCAACAGCCAAACCCGACTCCAGTTTGCCATCAGATTGTTCGACGGGGTCAAGGGAAATAAACTTGCCACTTTCCTCCAATGGCAGCGCTGCTGCTTGGCTGATTTGGTGATTCGGCAACTTCCAGTTGCCCTCATTTTTATCTTGGTCAAGCATGAAGATTTCGAGTCCCTTTTCTCGGATCCGATAAATTATCAAGCTTGCTGTTTTGGAAAGTTCCATACTCAGTATATTAATTGCGAGTGAAACAGGCGGATAGCAGTTTGGTTCTTGCGGCTGCAAAGAAAAAGGTTTTTTAGCCAAAACCAATGATTTGCATGTTTGCAAGTTAGAAAATATTCAATTGCCCAGTTCTTTTGCCCGCTCAAATGCGGCAACAGCCCCACTCACAATGTCTTGAAAAACAGCGTTTTGTGAAAAAGAGCCTAATGCAGCTTCGGTAGTTCCACCTTTTGAAGCTACTTTTTTTATCCATTCTTCGCAAGTGAAATTTGATTGGTGAAAAAGGTCGATTGCTCCCTGAAAAGTCTGACTGACGAGTAATTCTGATTCTGAATCGTTAAAACCAACCTGTTTTGCTGCCGAAATCAGGGCGTTCATAAAATACCAAACATAGGCTGGCCCACTTCCCGAAATCGCCGTCGCTGCATCAATCAGCGTCTCATTTTCAACATAAACGGTTTTACCGGTGGTATTGAGCAGGTTTTGAACGGTCACCAATTCTATCCGGGTGACATCATCCGTGGAAGTAAAAGCAGTCATGCCCATGCCGATTTGAGCAGGAAGGTTGGGCATGGCCCTGATTATTTTTTTTATGCCCAATGCCTTTGTAATACTTTCCATTTTAACACCTGCCATGATGCTCAAAAAAACTTGTTGTGGATTAACCATTGCACGGATCCGCTCAAAGAGCACACTTGAATCTTGCGGCTTTACTGCTAAAATAACAAGGTCGGCCTGCGCCAAACAATCCTCTGGCCGCTTGCAAACAGAGCCGATGTCTAGTGTCTCCAACTCCGGCCATTTTTCCGCTGATTTTTCCAAAATCATCAAATCTTGCTTGGTCGTAATGTGGGAACGAAGAAATGCTTGGGCGTAAGTGAGTCCCATGTTTCCGCCGCCGATGATGAGAATTTTCATGAATCAATTAGTTGGATGAATCAAAAATTGAGCTTTTAGACCAAGTGACTAAAATGCTTAAAGGCTTCCATTAAAATGGCTTTAGACCCACGGTTCAGTTTAAGTCTGCGAACCTTTAAACGCTTTTTTCTAATCACTTTGTTTCAAAAACAGGTGTACAATGCTTTGACTTTTGTAAAATAGGCAACCTGATTTCATTGCAAAAACAGTAAATCAACGACATAAACTGGCTTGAATACTGAATTGAATTTCTCTATTCAACCCTCATGACGATTTGGAAAAAACAAATTCTGGGCCTCGGTTCCTTGCGGCACTGTATTTGCGCAATTGATTGATTATGAACACCTAAGTTGTATCTAAACATGAGACCAGCCTTTTTGACCAGCCTTTTGTTGGTCGTTGCCACAGTACTTTTTGCTCAAACCCCCAGGATTGATAGTCTTGAGCGGAGTGTCGAACAACTTCGCGGCAATCGGAAAGTGTTGGCAATGAATGAATTGTGTAGTTTTTATTTACAATATGACACAACAAAAGCGGAGAAGATTGCAAAAGAAGCTACAAGATTTGCCAAATCCATTGGAGATAGGAAAGACTTGATTTGGGGGTATAATAATTTAGGTAAATTTCATTTGCAAAAAAAGGAATACCTGCCTGCGCTGGATGCTTACCACAAAAGCTTGGAAATCAGCATGAAACTAAATGATGAAACCGACCAAGCAGAATCAAAAAAACAGTTGGGAAAGATAGTTTTCTGCTTATCTGACTACGGTCAAGCGGAATATGAGCTTGAGGGCGCACTTGCGCTTTTTAATAAAAATGGAATTGATGCTGGAAAAGCAGAAACTCATGATTTACTTGGTAAAGTTTTAGAAGCAAAACAGGATTTTGCTAAAGCAAAAATTCATTTCAACGAATCGCTTCGAATCTGGGATACGCTTAAGGATTTCAAAAATGCTGAAAATGCTGCGGAAAATGCCGCCAAGGCTGCTTTCCAGATGGGCGATAATTTGGATGCCAAATCACTGGCATTTATTGCACTTGAATTCACCAAAAAAACTCAAAATAAAGATTCGGAAGCAGCAATATTGCTTTTACTCGCCAATATTTACCTTCAACAAAATGAATTGGATGAGGCCGAAGTTGCCAATCAAAGTTCTTTCAATTTGCATTTGGGCTTATCAAATAACTTAGGTTTAGCCGAAAATAATTTGGTGTTTGGTGAAACGGCCTTGGCCCGTGGGGAAAGAGATGCTGCGATTGATTATTTTGAAAAGACCAAGCAACTGCTTGATAAACAGGCTTTTACGAAGGAAAAAGTTAGTTTGCTGAGTCGGCTGATGACCGCCTACATTCAAATAGGAGACCTCCACAAAGCCAGCTTTATCGCTAAAAATGCACTTGAATCAGCGCAAACACTTGCTGCTAATGAAGTAGCTGAATTCCGAAAAACTAGGCATCAACTGTTGATAGATAGGCTTGGATTCGCCGGGCAAGAAGATAAAATCGCCCACTTGGAGACCCTGAACTCAAACAACAATAAAATCAGGTCGTTATTATTTATTTTGATGGGTTTGGCTGGACTTTTGTCAGCGGTAGTCTATGTTTTTTATCGTAAAAACTTGAAAGACAACCAGCAATTGCAGGCCCAGAATGAAGAGATTTTACAACAAAAAGGTGTCTTCGATGATTTGAACAAAGAGCTTGGTATCAAGAACCTCAGCTTGGAAATGCTCAATAAAAAGTTGGTCGAGGAAATTGCCGAACGGGAAAAAATTGAACGTTCTTCCTTCGCCCGTGACCGTTTTCTCGCCACGATGAGCCATGAAATGCGCACGCCACTCAACGTAATCACTGGGTTGACCTACCTACTCCTCGACAACAGCCCACGGCCAGACCAAGTCGAACAGCTTCGTTCCCTGCAGTTCGCTTCCAACGAATTGGTGGTCTTCATCAATGACGTGCTTGATTTTTCCAAAATAGAAGCAGGCAAAATTGAACTGCAAAGCCGGGAGTTCAACCTCGGTGAAACCGCCGATGCTGTCTTCAACAATTTTGTAAAAAAAGCTGAGGCCAAAAAACTGCTGTTTTATTGTTCTTTTGATAGCCAAATTCCAAGGAAACTGATTGGTGATGACGCTCGATTTTATCAAATCCTGAATAATTTGCTCAACATTTGTTTGGAGAGTACCGCTGATGGAATGATACGTGCGGAGCTTTTTCTTGACGAGCAGGCCAGTAATAGCGTAATGGTTAGGCTAGTCGTGGAAAGTACGGATGGTGGAATGGAGCTAACTAAGTTCGTTAATCTGCAACAGTTGAATGAGGAGGAAAATGCCAATCCAAGGCAACTTTCACTGGCAATCACCAAGCGGCTCGTGGAACTTCAACATGGCAGAATGGACATCCAAAATGTTTATGGGGAGGCCACCCGTTTCACCGTTCTTATTCCTTTCAAAAAAGCATTTTCGTTTGAAAACAACATCATCCAACTTGGTTTAAACGACCACGCTCACCTCCGTGGAAGCCATATTTTAGTGGTGGATGACAACAAAATAAACCAATTGGTGGTATCTAAAATGCTAAACAAACATGGCGTGTCTGTTCTTACTGCGGACAACGGGTTTGCTGCTTTGGAGCAGGTTGAACTACATGATTTTGACCTTATTTTAATGGACATTCAAATGCCAGAGATGGACGGCTACCGGGCAACGAGTGAAATCAGGAAACTGTCCTCACCCGCAAAAAGAACGGTTCCCATCATCGCCCTGACTTCCTCCGCTTTTTTGACCGAAAAGGAAAAAGCCGTGCTGTTCGGCATGAACGACCATGTGGGCAAGCCCTTCAGCCCCGAAGAATTGATTGATAAGATTTCTGCCTGTTTGGTGCCCAAACATTAGGCTCTTTTTAAATTCTTTCCTGCAATTTATTTCGAATAAAGCCTTTCAGCACCTCCAAGCTCGCCGAAAAATGGCTGTTGTTATTTATAACCAAATCAGCCCCTTCCATGTAGGGTTCTATATACTTCTCAAAAGTGGGCAAAACGTGCTTCTCGTAGCGGTACAAAACATCGTCAATGGGGTAATTCCGCTCTATTTGGTCACGTTTTATCCGACGTATGACCTTGAGGTTTTCCTTGGCGTGGAGGAATACTTTCAAGTCGAGCAGCCGCCTGATTTTCTTAAAATGAAAAACGAAAATTCCTTCTACTATGATAATCGGCGCCGACTCAAAACGAAGGGTTTTAGGGTTTGCATGCTCATTATTAAAAGTGTATTCCAGCCTTTCCAGCGTTTCACCGCCCAAAAGCCTCTCGACATCCTCACGAAATGATTTTTTGTCAATGGAGCTGGGCAGGTCAAAATTTTTCACCCCTTCCTCGTCCGTCAACTGCTGTTCCCGAGGGAAATAATAGTCGTCCTGCGAGAGGATGCAGACTTCCTTTTCAGTGAACGCTTTGCGAAGCTCCTTGATGAAGGTCGTTTTGCCGCTGCCGCTGCCACCAGTTATGCCGATTAAATATGGTTTCACGATTTGTTAATTGATTTGGTTGCAAAGTTATCAAAACCCGGTTTTAACTTTGAGCGATGAAAAATATACTGATTGCCACCCTGCTGTTTTCACTTTCTTCGGTCTTCGGCCAAATGTCCACGGTAACGCCCATCGGGGCAGGCATGGGCCATGCCACTGTGGCGATGCAGTCGCCTGTTTCCCTATTTAGCAACCAAGCTGGACTTGTTGGTTTGAAAAAACTGGCCATAGTAGCCGCAGCCGAGCAGCGGTTTTTGCTGTCGGAATTGCAGTCTGTAGCCATTGGAGCAGCATTGCCCACTAAGTCAGGTACATTTGGCCTGGTGGCACAAAGCTTTGGTTATGAGGAGTTCAAGCAACAAAAAATCGGACTTTCCTATGCCCGAAAACTATGGAGCTCGCTGTCGGTTGGGGCGCAGTTTGATTATTTTCAAACACGAATTCCCGAGTACGGCAACCGTGGCACGTTCACGTTTGAGGCCGGGGTGCAAGCCAATATCTCTAAGACCCTGATGGCCGGTGCTCATGTCTTCAGCCCTGCCCAAGTCGAAATTTCCGAAGGCGAAAACCTGCCGACCATCTTCCGGCTCGGCCTCGCTTGGCAGACTTCCGAGCGGCTGTTGCTTTGCACCGAAATTGAAAAGGACCTGGAACTTATGCCCCGTTGGCGAACAGGCATTAGCTACCAACCCGTCAAGACCCTCAGTCTTCGTGCGGGTTACGCCACCGAGCCTTCGATGTTGTTTTTCGGAGTTGGATTCAATTTTGGCAATGGCCTTCAAGCCGACATGGCTGGCAGTTTCCACCAAACCCTCGGCTTCTCACCCTCTGCTGGCGTTGTTTGGAACTAAATCCCCGCTCACACGCTCACGCTCTCGCCTGCTCACCCGCTAATTTCCCTTCCAGCCAAGCCCGGTTGAAAATGGGTTCAGCCTTGGCCATGTCCTCCACTAGTTTTTGTTGGGCTTCCAGCCATTTTTCTTGCTTCGCAAATCCTGCCTGCATTTTCAATTTGAAAGTCCGCTGCGAAAAACGGATAAGGTTGAAATAGCCCTTTTTCTGAAAATCGGTCAGCGATTTGTTCCGTTTCACAAACTGGCTGAACGCCTCCGCATGGGCCAGCAATGCTTCTTCCTCTTCCAAATCAAAATAGGTGCGCAGCAGCAGCGACTTGGCGTCGAGGTTGTAACGCAGGTCGGTGTACTCCACTTGTAGCAGCAGTGGCAGCACTTCATTCGGTTTCCCAACATGGTAAAACCAAACGGCTAAGTTGTAACTGTAGGCGTTTTCAGCGACGGAATCGGCCAATTTCGTGCGGTATTTTTCGATAAAATCACGCACCCAGTTACGCTCATCGAGCCGCAAGCC